>CAKQTN010000019.1:0-16256 GCA_934276625.1 uncultured Haemophilus sp. | reverse complement strand
AAATTTGCCGCTTATGCTAAAGCATATCCAGAACTTGCTGCAGAATTTACACGTCGTGTAAACGGTGAATTACCAGCAAATTGGGCAGCAGAATCTAAAGCGTTCATTGAAAAATTACAAGCGAATCCTGCAAGCATTGCAAGCCGTAAAGCATCACAAAATGCCATTGAAGCTTACGCACATGTGTTACCTGAATTCTTAGGCGGTTCTGCAGACTTAGCAAGCTCTAACTTAACGTTATGGAGTGGTTCTAAACCAATCCGCGCTCACGAAAACGTAGGTGGTAACTACCTTAACTATGGTGTACGTGAGTTCGGTATGTCAGCGATTATGAATGGTATTGCTTTACATGGCGGTTTCATTCCTTACGGCGCAACCTTCTTAATGTTCTACGAATATGCACACAATGCGGTACGTATGGCGGCATTAATGAAACAACGCGCTTTATTCGTTTATACTCATGACTCTATCGGTTTAGGCGAAGATGGTCCAACGCACCAACCAGTTGAGCAAACTACATCATTACGCTTAATTCCAAATCTTGAAACATGGCGTCCATGTGACCAAGTGGAATCAGCTATCGCATGGCAACAAGCGGTTGAACGTCAAGATGGTCCAAGTGCATTGATCTTTACCCGTCAAAACTTAGCGCAAATGGACCGCACTTCTGCACAATTAGATGCGGTTAAACGCGGTGCTTATGTATTAAAAGACTGTGAAGGCACACCAGAGTTAATCTTCATTGCAACAGGTTCTGAAGTAGAATTAGCGGTGAAAGCGGCTGAAGCATTAAGTGCAGAAGGTAAAAAAGTACGTGTCGTCTCTATGCCAAGCACTAACCGTTTCGATAAACAAGATGCGGCGTACCGTGAAAGTGTATTACCAGCAGCTGTAACCAAACGTGTTGCGATTGAAGCGGGCATTGCCGACTTCTGGTATAAATACGTTGGCTTTGAAGGTCGCGTAGTGGGCATGAATAGCTTCGGCGAATCAGCACCTGCAGATCAATTATTCAAACTCTTTGGTTTCACCGTGGATAACGTGGTAGCAAAAGCAAAAGAGATTTTATAATAATTAAAATAGATAAAGGCAGGTAATGACCTGCCTTTCTTTTTTAAGAAAGTGCGGTCAAAAAATAAGAAAATTTTTGACCGCACTTTGTTTTTATCGGCTTTCACCTTGTTATCTAAGCCTTTTTTCGTCAATTCATTGAGTTAGCTTTTTAAGTTTGTTAAAATTTGCAGTACTTTTTGCAATAAGAATAAAACGTAAAAAGTGAGTTCGGAAGAAGGTAGCTGGAGAGTAGGGAATTGCCCCTACGCCGACGAGGTAAAATCTTTCAGGCGCAATCGCAAGATTGCAGGGACTGTTACTGGACGAACCCTTGGAGAGATCCATTGCATTTTATTGATGTAAATGGACGCCGAAGGCGCAAAAGAGCGGTCGATTTTTCGATTGTTTTCCAAACGCTCAGGCAAAAGGACAGGGGCAAAAGACAATCGGTATTATCAAAATATTTCTATCGGGATTCTTCTTGTCTCCTTGTCGAGTTTATTTGTATTTTAAACGACGAGGAATCATCAATGTCATTACAGACAACCTTATCTGCTATTAGCAGCTTTGTATGGGGACCGCCCCTACTCATTCTATTGTCCGGAACTGGACTTTATCTCACCCTGCGTTTAGGTTTCTTACAAATTCGTTATTTGCCTCGTGCATTGAGCTATTTATTTGCTCGTGGTGCGAATAAAGGCAAGGGAGATGTATCTTCTTTTGCCGCACTTTGTACGGCATTAGCGGCGACCATTGGTACAGGGAATATCGTGGGGGTAGCGACCGCAGTACAAGCGGGCGGACCAGGCGCAATTTTTTGGATGTGGCTAGTTGCATTATTAGGCATGGCAACTAAATATGCTGAATGTTTACTTGCCGTGAAATATCGTGTTCGAGATAAATACGGTTTTATGGCCGGTGGACCAATGTATTACATTGAGCGTGGTCTTGGTATTAAATGGTTAGCCAAATTATTTGCGCTCTTTGGGGTATTAGTGGCCTTTTTCGGTATTGGTACCTTCCCTCAAATAAATGCCATTACGCATGCGATGCAAGACACATTCAATGTACCCGTTATTATTACGGCAACAGTGGTGACCGTATTGGTCGCTATGATTATTCTCGGTGGTGTAAGACGTATTGCGACAGCTTCTTCAGTGATTGTGCCTTTTATGGCAATCGGCTATGTGGCGACCTCAATTATCATCTTAGTAGTTAATTACGATAAACTGCCCGCTGCGATCGCATTAATTATTCATAGTGCGTTTAATCCACAAGCGGCTTTGGGCGGAACGGTTGGTTTTACAGTGATGAAAGCCATTCAATCGGGTGTTGCTCGCGGTATTTTCTCAAATGAATCTGGTTTAGGGAGTGCACCTATTGCTGCGGCGGCAGCACAAACTAAAGAGCCTGTTCGTCAGGGATTAATCTCGATGACAGGAACTTTCTTAGACACCATTATTGTGTGTACTATGACGGGATTAGTACTTGTTATTACGGGGGCATGGAGTAATCCAGAACTTTCGGGTGCAAGTGTGACTAACTATGCTTTTGCTCAAGGTTTAGGCGCATCAATCGGTGCAACTATTGTAACCGTTGGTTTATTATTCTTTGCTTTCACTACAATTTTAGGTTGGTGTTACTATGGAGAACGTTGCTTCCTTTACTTAGTTGGTATCCGTGGTATTAAATTGTATCGCTTCGTATTTATTGTTCTGGTTGGAGCGGGTTCATTCCTCACCTTAGATTTAATCTGGATTTTAGCGGATATCGTGAATGGTTTAATGGCCTTCCCGAACTTGATAGCATTAATTGGTTTGCGTAAAGAGATTATTTCAGAAACTAAGGATTACTTTGAACGTTTAAAAGCGACGCAACATGATCAAGATGAATTAGCCTAATTCATATCGTAAAAAGAAAAGGGAAGCTGATCGCTTCCCTTTGTTGTTTACAGCTTTACATCATAACAAGTTTATACAGAAAGAAAATCATATTTTTGCAGAAATGAGATCCCGATCATATTTTTGAACATTTGTTTTTTTATTTGCCTAAAAGCACTTGAAAAAGCAGTGCAAGGTCGATATGTTGTTATTAAAGATGAACTGAACCGAAGGGTTCATTTAACCAAAAGAGGTAAATGCTATGACACTCAATATCACAAGCAAACAAATGGAAATCACCCCTGCAATCCGTGAACATGTGGAGGGAAGACTTGCAAAATTAGAGAAATGGCACACTCAACTGATTAGCCCGCACTTTGTTTTAAGTAAAGTACCAAACGGCTTTTCCGTAGAGGCTTCAATTGGAACTCCATTAGGTAATCTGTTAGCCACTGCAACAGCAGATGATATGTATAAAGCGATCAATGAAGTAGAAGAAAAATTAGAACGTCAATTAAATAAACTTCAACATAAAGGTGAATCTCGTCGAGCAGATGAGCGTTTGAAAGATTCTTTTTAAAAATAAAGGATAATGAATAAATTGAAAGGGCGAACATAATGTTCGCCCTTTTTTTAGATATCTTGAACTACTAATTGCAAAGCGTGACGCTGAAATTGTCTTGCCTTACGGTGTTTTAAGCGTCTTAAACGCAAGTTGCGTGAGGCAGAGATATCTCTTGATGCTTTTTTCTTTAAAAAAGTTTTTCTTTTTAACATCTTTTTCTCCTTGTTTTCTTTGAGTTCAATAAAACGTTGCTTTTTCTGACCGCACTTACTCTGTTGCAGTCGCTTGGTTTTCTTGAACGCGATGATAATTCACAATGCTGTTCATGTAACGGCGAATATTTTCGACATATTGGTAGGCTTCATAGCCTCGGGCGTAGCCATATTTTAAGTTTGAATAATGGCGCTTTTCCGATAATAGTTGAAGATTATTTTTTACATCTAACCAGTTATCTGGGTTACCACCTAATTTTTTTGTTAAGCGACGTGCGTCCAAAATATGCCCTAATCCCATATTATATGCTGCTAAAGAATACCAAATTCGATCTTCTTCTGGAATACTGTCTGGCATTTGGTCGAGTAGCCAATGCAAATACTCCGATCCCGCTTTTATACTTTGTTCGGCATCAGTGCGATTATTAATATTCATCCGCACAGCCGTATCTTTGGTAAGCATCATCATCCCGCGCACACCTGTTGGAGAGGTAGCATAAGGGTCCCAATGCGATTCTTGATAGGCTACAGCAGCTAATAATCGCCAGTCTAAATTCCCTTTGTATTTTTCAAAGAGCGGTTGATATTGAGGAAGGATTTTTTCAACCGCCTCTAAATAAGCCTGAGTATCTACATAATCAAAGGCAGTAATGTGGCGGAAATATTTTTCCTCAATACGATCAATTAATCCCGTTTCAATGGCATTATTCATAAAATCCAATAAGCCTGCTTGTAGCTCATTATAGGATTGATTGGAAAGATACCAATGCACGGTCATTTCATCCGTTAGGTCAAATGCAATTGCTAAGTTAGGGCGAATTTGTTGTGCAGCCGCCACATCAATACTGTTTGCAATGGTATAAGGAATTTTGCCTTCCGCCACTTGAATTAATAATTCCTCTTGGGTTAACTGTTTGTTATTCTGCCATTTAAGTGCAGGAAGTTTTTTCTGCGCGAGGGATAATAATTTTTCTAAGTCTTCCCCCGCAGAAATAATAATTTCTTGCTGGACTTGCGCTAAATCTTTCGGGCGATTTTCACCTTTTTTATACACAAGCTGCCAAGAGGCGGAGGTGTAAGATGGTCCTAACTGAAATTTTTCTGCACGCTGAGGCTGGAACAAAAGATTCGCAGCGGCGATATCAATATTATTGTTCTCTAATTCATTAAAAAGTTGATCATTATTTTCTAAGGTTTTAATTTGTAAGCGAACCCCTAAATAATCAGCAAAGTTTTTTGCTAATTCGTATTCCAAGCCTGATTCGCCTTCATTCCCAATAAAATAGTAAATGGGATTGTTAATGGTGCCGACAATTAGGCTACCGCGATTTTTGATCGTGGTGTAAGGGTTTTGCTCCGATTGCATAATTTTTTGCCAAGGGAAAACCATATCAATTGCCCAAAGTAATAATGCAAAAGCAGCAATAATACGTAAAAATAGACCTTTCAATAGATAAACCTTATAAATTGAGATAAGAGACGATTGTAACGAGAATTAAGACAATAAAAAAGCCCCTTTTACTTCAAGGGGCTGTTAAATAAGGATTAACGTTGGCGATCTCGGCGACTACGTTCATTAAAAGTGCGGTCATTTTTATCGTTAAATTTACGCTGACGACGCTCACCATTACGTTCACCACGGAAACGATCTTGGCCTCGGTCTCCACGTTCATTACGGCGACCTTTTCCACCAAAGTCATTGCCACCACGTCTATTGTCTGACTGTGCTGCACCCATAAAGCTCATTTGCATTTGTTTATTTAAAACGCGAGTTTTTCCGAATTGTTGGAGCAATTCTTTTGGCATACCTTGTGGTAATTCAACAGTAGAGTAGTCATCGTAAAGTTTGATATGGCCAATGTAACGGCTGTTAATATCACCTTCATTTGCGATCGCACCTACGATATGACGCACTTCTACACCATCTGCACGACCTACTTCGATGCGATATAAATCCATCGGCTGTGGTGTGCCGTAGCCTTTACGTTCACCACGACGTTCAGCTGAACGTGGATTTTCACGACGATCACCGCGATCATGACGGTCACGACGACGTTTATCCATTGGTGGATCAGGTGGAAGAATGAGTTTTTGTTTTCCTTGAAGTAACATCAACATGGCTGCAGCAATATCTTCTTGATCCTGATCTGCCGTGAATAAATCTTCCAATAAGCTACGATACATTTCCAGATCGTGATGTTCCAATTGCTTGGTAATCTTGTCTTGGAATTTTTTACGACGACAGGCTTGTAACACTTCATGATTTGGCAATTCAACTTCATTGATTGGTTTTTTCATCAAGTGTTCGATATTGCGAAGTAAACGGCGTTCACGTGGTTCAACGAATAATAATGCACGACCAGAACGACCAGCACGGCCAGTACGGCCGATACGGTGAACGTAAGACTCTGCATCAAGTGGGATGTCATAGTTCACTACAAGGCTGATTCGTTCAATATCAATACCGCGCGCAGCCACATCGGTTGCAACGACGATATCAAGGCTACCATTACGTAAGCGATCTAAGGTTTGCTCACGTAATTGCTGAGTCATATCACCGTTTAATGCCGCAGCACGGAAACCGTGTTTTTCTAATAATTCGGTCACATCAAGTGTACCCGTTTTGGTACGGGTAAAAATGATTGCTGCATCAAACTCTTCCACTTCTAAGAAACGTAATAATGCCTCATTTTTACGGAAACCTTGAACATACCAACAATTTTGCTCAATATCTGGCGCATTATCGTTATTTACTTTGATTTTCACTTCTTGTGGGTTGTTCATGAAGCGTTTTGTGATACGACGAATTGGCTCAGGCATAGTCGCTGAGAAAAGGGCTGTTTGGTGTTCTTCCGGTAATTCAGCCATAACGGTTTCTACATCGTCAATAAAGCCCATGCGAAGCATCTCATCGGCTTCATCAAGAACGATCGCTTTTAATTCAGAAAGATTTAATGTGTTACGACGGATGTGATCCAAAATACGACCTGGTGTACCTACAACAACTTGTGCACCTTGTTTTAATGCACGTAATTGAATGTCATAGCGTTGACCACCATAAAGGGTCACGATGTTGATGCCTTTTGCATATTTCATGAAATGTTCACAAGCATCAGCAACTTGAATTGCAAGTTCACGCGTTGGTGCCATCACCAATAATTGTGGATGTTTTGCGGCAGGATCAATTTTTGCCAAAATAGGTAAAGAGAATGCGGCAGTTTTACCACTACCGGTTTGTGCCATACCAAGTACATCTCTGCCTTCTAGAAGAGCAGGAATACAAGCTTGTTGGATTGGCGAAGGTGTTTCAAAACCAAGGTCAGAAACGGCTTTTAGAATGAATTCAGGCAAGCCTAAATCATTAAAAGTGATTTTGTCTGTCATTAAAATACTCGAATGTAAGTAAGGAAAGCTCAATTTCGCTTTCAGGTTTATTTGTTACAAAAGAAAGAGGCAAGTCTAAAAAACAGCAGTTTTTGTGACCGCACTTTTTTCTTCTTTTTCGTCGTCAGTTTGAGCCGGTTTCAATTTCATCAGCTCTAACACGGCAAAACGATACTCAACAAAGTTATATACCTGATTCGCAATAGCGAGTTTGAATAAAGCCGCAGCTTCATCAATTTGCCCCAAATTGAGTTTTTGTTTTGCTAGATAAAAGTAGGTTTCGGTTAATATTTCTGCATATTGTTGTGAGTTTTCTGCAAATTTAGTTGCCCGTTCTTGCAAGTCACTCACGGAAATATTACCTAAATAGTATTGAACGATATTTGTTCCCCAGAAGTCCTTAGATAGCCCTTTAGCTCGTTCAACAAGGTTGGCATGGGCTTCTTGTGGTTTTAATTTTTGTTCGTTCAAATAGAGCCAGAGTACGCGATAAGGATCTTTGGTATCGGCTTCGTAAAACTTCATCAAATCGTCTTCAGCAAGATTATAGCGTTCGACGTAATAAAAATTTAAACCACGATTAAGGTGGGTGTAGTCATAACTTGGGTCCAATTCAAACACCGCATTAAAGGTTTCTAATGCACTGTCGTAATCTTCTTCAAGCAGTAAGTAAAGCCCTAAGTAATTATAAACGGAAGCCATCTTTGGCTGTAACGCGAGGGCTTGTGTAAAGTCATAACGTGCGAGGCCCCATAAACCGAGGGAATCATATAAAACGCCACGTTCAAAGTGAAGCGTCGCCCGTTCTTCATTACTCATTTTACCAACTAATAAAACCTGCCCGATTCGGGTAATCATCACTTCTTGTTCGAAGTGTGTATTCGGAGTTTGATCCGCGAGTACAACTTTATTTGGTGCGACAAACACGTTTCCCGATTGCACACAACCGGAAATAAATAAAGTCAGACTTAGGCTAGATAATGAAACTAGAAAACGGAATAACCGAAAATATTGCATTGTTTTATAAGTTAGTTTGATAATCAAAACGGGTGTGCAAAGGTTTTTACACACCCTATGAGATTATTCTTGTTCTTCTGAAATGTCTTCTGCTGGTGCAGATTCTGCTTCAGTTTCTTGTTTTGGTGCAAGATCTTTCATGGTTAAGCGGATACGACCTTGGCGATCGATTTCAACCACTTTAACAGTCACTTCTTGACCCACTTGAAGATAATCACTCACTTTTTCTACGCGCTCTTCAGCGATTTGAGAAATATGAACTAAACCTTCTTTATTTCCTACGATAGCCACGAATGCACCGAAGTCAGCAAGACGAGTCACTTTACCTTTGTAAATTGCGCCCGCTTCAACTTCAGCAACGATTTCTTCAATACGTGCCATCACGTTTTTCGCTGCACTGCTATCTACTGCGGCGATTTTCACTGTACCATCATCATCGATATCAATAGAAGTGCCAGTTTCTTCAGTTAATGCACGGATAGTTGCACCACCTTTACCGATAACATCTTTGATTTTCTTCGGATCAATTTTCATGGTATGAATACGCGGCGCGTAGTCAGAAATATCTGCACGTGGTGCAGGGATTGCTTGTTCCATTACGCCAAGAATGTGCATACGTGCACCTTTTGCTTGGTTTAATGCAATTTGCATAATTTCAGGGGTGATACCTTCAATTTTGATGTCCATTTGAAGTGCGGTTACACCTTCACGTGTACCAGCCACTTTAAAGTCCATATCACCTAAGTGGTCTTCATCACCTAAGATATCTGAAAGAACCACAAATTTTTCTTCTTCTTTCACTAAGCCCATTGCAATACCTGCAACAGCGGCTTTGATTGGAACACCCGCATCCATTAATGCTAAAGACGCACCACATACAGATGCCATAGAAGAAGAACCGTTAGATTCAGTGATTTCAGATACAACACGTACTACATACGGGAATTCTGCAAGACTTGGCATAACCGCAGCGACACCACGTTTTGCTAAACGACCGTGACCGATTTCACGACGTTTTGGTGAGCCGATCATACCGGTTTCACCTACAGAGTATGGAGGGAAGTTGTAGTGGAATAAGAAGTGATCTTGACGTTCACCCGTTAATTCATCAATGATTTGTGCATCACGTTCAGTACCTAATGTTGCAACGGCTAATGCTTGTGTTTCACCACGGGTGAAAATTGCAGAACCGTGAGTACGTGGTAATACACCAGTACAAATATCTAATGCACGAACGGTATCAACGGTACGACCATCAATACGTGGTTCACCTGCAATGATACGGCCACGAACGATTTGGCTTTCAAGTGCGGTGAAAATATCCACGATTTTACCTTCGCTGATTTCTTCATCTTCAGCTGTGATTTGTGCAATCACATCTGCTTTAATCGCATCAATTTGTTCGTAACGAGCTTGTTTTTCAGTAATGCGATATGCATCGCCTAAACGTGCTTCTGCAATCGCTTTTACTTTGTTGATTAAATCTGTGTTTGGTTGTGGCGCAACCCAATCCCAACGTGGTTTACCCGCTTCTTTTGCAAATTCTTTGATTGCTTCGATTACAACTTGTTGTTGTTGATGACCGAATACTACCGCCGCTAACATTTGTTCTTCAGTTAAAATGTCAGCTTCAGATTCAACCATTAATACGGCTTTGTCAGTACCTGCAACCACTAAGTCCAAACGGCTTTGCTTTTGTTCAGCCATAGTTGGGTTTAATACGAATTGGTTGTCGATAAAACCAACACGCGCTGCACCGATAGGACCGTTGAAAGGTACACCTGATAAGGTTAATGCTGCAGAAGCACCGATCATTGCCACTAAGTCAGGGCTGATTTGCGGGTTTACAGAAACCACAGTTGCCACAACTTGGATTTCGTTGAAGAAACCTTCTGGGAATAATGGACGAATTGGACGGTCGATTAAACGAGCAATTAAGGTTTCGCCTTCAGATGGACGACCTTCACGTTTGAAGAAACCACCAGGGATTTTACCCGCCGCATAAGTACGCTCTTGGTAGTTTACGGTTAATGGGAAGAAGTCTTGACCTTCTTTCACATCTTTTTTAGCCACAACAGTCACGAATACCGTGGTATCGTCCATGCTTGCCATAACCGCAGCAGTTGCTTGACGTGCAATTGCGCCAGTTTCTAGAGTAACGGTATGTTGACCGTATTTAAATTGTTTAACAATTGGATTCACAATGTTTTCCTTCAAAATAATATTTAAAACAAAGCTTTATTTTCCAGATTGCGACTAGCAAAAGAAATCTTTCGAAAAAATGACCGCACTTTGGGCGTTTAAAAATCTCTTTTGATAGCCGCACGCTAATGCAGAAAATAAAGCTCGCTTATTATACAGAGTTTTAAATTTATTGGTAACTTTATTTAATATAAGCAACTTGTTATCATATTCTCATACAAATACATACGTAAGGAGACACTATGATTATCAGTGCATTAAATAACCCAAATTTCAAAGTGGGTTTACCAAAAGTTATCGCGGACATTTGCGATCATCTCAATACTTTAGATCTTGAAGCATTAGAAAATGGCCGTCATGATTTAAGCGAGCAAGTCTATATGAATGTCATGGAATTTGATACGGTTGAAGCGGATAGCAAACAAGCTGAACTTCACCACAAGTATCTAGATATTCAATTACTTATTTGTGGCGAAGAAAATGTTGAAGTAAGCGCGACTTATCCAAATCTCAGCTTATACGATGAATATCGTGATGCCGATGACTACCAACTTACCCCACAAATTGAAGATAAAAGCACGGTAACACTTTTACCGAAAATGTTCGCTGTCTTTTTCCCTTATGAGCCACATAAACCAGGTTGCACCGTAAACGGCAAATCAAGTTTTGTGAAAAAACTGGTGGTGAAAGTACCGGTAGAATTGATTTAATTATTTCGATTCATTAAAGCAAAAGTGCGGTCAGAAATTTATATATTTTTCTGACCGCACTTTTTTATTATTTAATCACCGTAATTGACCATTTCGCATCATCAATTTGCTCGAAGTTTGTGACTTCATAACCTTCTTCAGCCGCCCAAGCGGGGATAGCTTCAGTGGCTTGTGTACAGTCGAATTCAATTTCTAAGCCATCGCCTTTATTCAGCTTTGCCATGGCTTCCTTAGCTTCAACGAGAGGAAATGGGCAAACAAGGCCAAGTGTAGGTAATTTAACGATCATATAAGCTCCTTATGATGCTTTTGATAATTTTAAACGTTGTGGACGAATAATGGTGAAGTAGGCGGCTACCCAAGTGCCGAGAATCATCAATGGCAATGAGACCCAACCTTGCCAAGAGAAAAAGGCAGTTTCGACTAAGCCATTACCGATAGAACAGCCACCCGCAAGCGTTGCACCAATGCCCATGAGAATACCGCCGAGTCCGCTGCGTAGAATCGTGGTGGCATCCGGTACGCGAACACGAAATTCATTGCTTGCTTTAGCACCGATGAATGATCCAATAAAAATCCCTAAGACTAAGAATACACCCCAGTTAATAAATTTACCGTCGCCAGTAACGAGGAATTGCATGATATTGGCTGATGGACCAGTGATCCCAAGTCCAAACTCACGACCCGTAGCGACACTGAGTGGCCAAGCGGCAAGTGCGATTAATCCGATTAATACGGCAGAGAAAAATGGGTGCCAGCGTTTTTCAAATAATAAGTGGGCAAGCCCCGTTTTCTTCGGTTTTAATGCCGCGACTTTTACGCTTGGTTTGCTGAGATGTTTGTACACATAGAAAGCCGTTACAAAAGTTAATAATGCGACTAACCACCAAGGTGAAATACCGAATGTATCATAAATATTGCGTTGTTCGATATTGATGCTACGTAAAGCTTTATTGAATTCGCCTAACGGGCCGGTGCGCATGATGGCACTTAATAACATATAAGTGAATAACGCGACCCAACTGCCGACTAAGCCTTCTGCAGCGCGGTACCAAGTTCCTGTTGCACAACCGCCAGCAAGAACAATACCGATACCAAACACAAAGGCACCGATAATCACGGCTAAAAAGGCAAAGTTTTCAGCCGGATCAACATTTAATACACCGATTTCTTTTAAGAGGAAGAACCCAATGGATTGCACGGTAATTGCCAATAAAAGGGCAACAAACATTTTGTTATTTTTGGTGACATACATATCGCGAAACGCGCCGGTAATACAAAAGCGCCCACGCTGCATCACAAATCCGAGTAAAATTCCGCAAAGTAATCCGGTTAAAAGCATAAATATTCCTTTTCTTTTAGAACTAAGTAGGTCGGTATTTTCTAAAAAAATAAGAAGGTAGCGCCAATAACTTTTGGCTAGAAAATATGTTTTTTTGATATAAAAAAGTGCGGTCAGAAATTTGTGTGATTTTCTGATCGCACTTTATCGTAAGTTATCACGCTATTAAGGGCAGGGTTTACTCACCATAATTTCAATCACTTGGCGATCGATATGGTGCATACTCTTAGAAGCAATTGAGCATAGATTGTCGATGGTACGATCGAGATCGTGTTCAACAATACCTTCATTACCCGTAACATGGGTTTTATCCATTACCGTATCAACCATTCCAAGGAATTTGCAGACCGTCAGAACCACATTAACGGCATTGAGAATTTTTGGAATCAGGCAAAACGCGTCTTGCGCAAATATAACGGAATTGATCGCAAATCCTTCCCGCTGTTCTTGAAAGAATGCGAATTTCGGTTTAACTTTGGCACACCGTCTCAACAGCTTAAAATTCTGCGGGATTGGTGTGGAATTTAGGGCTAATCTACGTCAGCCCCATAACTTTTGACTAGAAAATATGTTTTTTTGATATAAAAAAAGTGCAGTCAGAAATTTGTGTGTTTTTCTGACCGCACTTTATCGTAAGTTATTTCGATGTTAAGGACAGGGTTTACTCACCATAATTTCAATCACTTGGCGATCGATATGGTGCATACTCTTAGAAGCAATTGAGCATAGATTGTCGATGGTACGATCGAGAGCGTGTTCAACAATGCCTTCATTACCCGTAACATGGGTTTCATCCATCGCCATAAGTACTGATTTATAGCCAGATGCTACGCTGGTGGATACTTTCATGGCACAGCTATTGGATGCACCGTCACAGATAATGCCACTGATATCGCCGATCATACTGCAAATCCCCATGCTTACTGTTTCGAATTTGCCCGTAAGTAAATAGGCGATACCTGCACAGCTTCCCATTGATGCGGTTGTTACTGCACAAAGGGCAGACAGCTTGGGTAATTTACTGTGGATATAAATGGCCATTAAGTGTGATAAGAAGAGGGCTCGGAGGCGTTTTTCTTCACTCACGTTTAAATAATCGGCGACCACAACCACAGGCATAGTGGCGGCAATACCTTGGTTGCCAGAGCCTGAATTACTCATTGCTGGCAATGTAGCCCCACCCATGCGAGCATCGGAGGCGGCAGTGGTTTCGATCATAATTTTACTGAGTAAATCATCTGACATTAAACCGCTACCGACTTGTTTGCGTAACGTTCTGCCAATGTGTAAGCCGTAATTTTCGCGTAATCCTTCGTTAGACAACGCGCGGTTGAGAGTAGCAGCCTGTCCGATGAAGCGGATTTTATCGAGCTCAACTTCACAAGAAAATTCAAAGATTTCACGTGCGCTCACCTGCTTGAAAATATCATAAGGATCGCAATCAGCACATTCATCCTGTTCTTTCTCAAAAATGACCTCACCATTTTTTTCAATTAAAATGATATTGGTGTGTTGATCTTGAATTGCTATTTTCACCCAGTCATTATTCGCAAACAACACAGCTTCTGAATATAAAATATGATCGGTTTGATGAATATCGACATTAACGAGTTTTTTATCAAGCATCGCTTTGGCTTGTGAAACTTGTTCTGGCGTGATGTGTTTTAACACTTCCAACTCACCCTCAGGATCACCGCCTAAAGCACCAATTGCTGCAGCAATAGGCAAGCCGACCATGCCCGTTCCCGGTACTGCAACACCCAATCCATTTTTCATTAAGTTTGGTGATACTTTAGCTTCAATACGTTCAGGTGTTTTGCCTAAATATTTAGCTGCGGTTGCTGCGGCAAGCGCTAAAGAGATAGGCTCAGTACAGCCAAGTGCAGGAACCACATCGCGTTCCACAAGGTGAAGTAATGGTTTTTCGATTTCGTTGAGTCTTTCTTGATTCATAAAATTCTTTTTAAGTCTGTTAAATGCTGTCTTCTTTCTCTATGACTAATATGCGCGCTTCACCTTGTGGATGCGCAACATGTTCGGTACCAATACCCGCATAAAAAATATCACCCGCATGGAGCAATACAGCTTTCTCTAGGCCCTCTTCTTTGTAGTGCATTTCCACCGTACCATCCATGACAGCAAAGACTTCTTCACCGTCATTGATATGCCATTTGTAAGGTTTATCTGTCCAGTGAAGACGCACGGAGATACCATTCATATTGGTAATATCAAGGGCACCCCAAGCGCGTTCAGCCGTAAAGTGCTGACTTTGAATAACTTTATTCATGACTAAATTCCTTAGTGCGCCTCATCCCAGTTCGTGCCTTGACCCACTTCAACAATCAGTGGCACCACTAAATCAGCGGCACTTTCCATTTGTGTTTTGATGAGCTCGCTATAAAACGCGACTTTTTCTGACCGCACTTCAAACACCAATTCATCGTGCACCTGCATAATCATCGCAATATCGGGATCGTTTTGTAGTTTTTGATCCAATTGAATCATGGCTCGTTTAATGATGTCTGCGGCAGTGCCTTGCATTGGCGCATTGATCGCGACACGTTCGGCTGCTTTACGGCGCATACCGTTAGATGAGTTGATATCCGGCAGATATAAACGACGGCCGAATAGGGTTTCCACATAGCCTTGGGCTTTGGCTTTTTCGCGAATATCGTACATAAAAGTTTGCACGCCAGGATAGCGTTTGAAATATAAATCCATATAACTCTGAGCATCGGCGCGGCCAATACCGAGTTGGCGCGATAAGCCAAAGGCAGACATACCATAAATTAAACCGAAGTTAATTGCCTTAGCATTGCGGCGTTGTTCGGACGTCACTTCACCCAGTGCCACCCCAAAGATTTCTGCTGCGGTAGAGCGGTGAATATCTTTGCCTTGGGTAAAGGCGTTAATTAAGCCCTGATCCTGAGATAGGTGCGCCATAATGCGTAGTTCGATTTGTGAATAGTCGGCAGCGACGACGGTAAAGCCTTCGCGCGCAATAAATGCCTGACGAATACGACGGCCTTCTTCATTACGAATTGGAATGTTTTGCAGATTAGGATCACTTGATGAAAGACGACCGGTTGCTGTGACCGCTTGATGGTAGGAAGTATGCACTCGACCCGTTTGTGGATTTACCATTTGCGGCAATTTATCAGTGTAGGTCGATTTTAGTTTGCTGAGACCACGATGTTCCACCAACACTTTTGGCAATTCATGACTAAATGCGAGTTCCTCCAATACTTCCTCGTTGGTGGATGGCGCGCCTTTTGGTGTTTTTTGAATAACCGGTAAACCTAATTTATCAAACAAAATTTCCTGTAATTGTTTGGTAGAGGCTAAATTAAATGGCTGTCCCGCCAAGACATAGGCCTGTTCTTCTAATTCACTTAAACGGTTAGTGATTTCATTAGATTGTAGGAATAGTGCATCGCTATCAATTAAGACACCACGACGTTCCATACGGGATAGCACGCCTAACAACGGCAATTCCATTTCTTTAAAGAGTTTTTCCAGAGTGGGTTCTTTAGAGAGTTTTTCCCATAGCACTTGTTGCAGTTTCATTGTTACATCAGCATCTTCCGCCGCGTACTTGGCGGCTTTTTCCAACGGAATTTGGTTAAATGTCAGCTGATTTTTACCTTTGCCTGCAATCTCTTCAAAAGTGATTGTTTGATGCCCTAAATAACGTTTCGCCAGATCGTCCATATTATGACGGCCTGTGCTGTTGAGTACATAGGACTCCAACATAGTATCGAAAGCCACACCTTGCACATCGATGCCATTACGGGCGAAGATGGTGAGATCGTATTTGAAGTTTTGCCCGACTTTTTGAATAGCAGGATTTTCTAAAACCGGTTTTAACAGAGCAAGTGCGGTTGTTTTTTC
>CAKQTN010000018.1:0-16415 GCA_934276625.1 uncultured Haemophilus sp. | reverse complement strand
GTCGCGAGACAAATCGTGCTAAGTAAATCATTTGCCATTCCAACGGTTAAACGCGCAATAAAATCGGCACTGGCTGGCGCTATCACAATCGCATCAGCCCATTTAGCCAGCTCAATATGCCCCATGGCTAATTCGGCTTGAGGATCAAGTAAAGATTGAGAAACCGCATTGCCTGAAATGGCTTGTAACGTTAAAGGCGTGACAAATTCAGCGGCGGCAGGTGTTAAAGCTACTCGAACTTCTGCGTTAGATTTGCGTAATAAACGAATAAACTCAATGGTTTTATAGGCGGCGATGCCCCCTGTAATCCCGACAACAATACGCTTTCCGCTCAAGCTCATTTGCTACTCCGCTACAACTTAATAGAATGGATATGTTTTTGTGTGTTAGTACTTAACAACTTAAGGTTGCCTATTTTACTTCAAATTTCACCAATAAAAAATTTTATTTTTGCGATCGCAATTCCCAAAATAAAACAGACTTCTCGCAAAGATTCAAAACATCATGAAAATTAACCGCACTTTTTTCTTTTCGTCATATTAATATGCAAACAAACTCTCCTTTAATGCCTCGTGAAAAACTATTGGAATTCGGTGTTGAAGCCCTAGAGGATCACGAATTACTTGCTATTTTCTTACGCACTGGGATTAAAGGCTGCCCTGTCATAGAATTATCACATAGCGTGCTGCAACATTTTGGATCCCTTCGAGCCTTATTAAGTGCTGACAAAGAAGCCTTTTGCAAAGTAAAAGGATTAGGCATTACGCAGTTTATTCAACTACAAGCCACCACAGAAATGACCAAACGCTATCTCAAACAAGAATTACTGATAGAACATGTATTTAGCGACACATCCACGGTAAAACTTTATCTTCAAGCAGAGCTTCATCACGAAGAACGTGAAATTTTTATGGTGTTATTTTTAGATAATCAACATCGTTTGATTAAAAAAGAGCGGTTATTTTTAGGCACAATTAATGTGACGAATGTTTATCCACGTGAAATCATTAAAGAAAGCCTTTACTGCAATGCTGCCGCCTTAATTCTGGCTCATAATCATCCTTCGGGTATCGCTGAACCTAGTTATTCCGACAAACTGATTACACAAAAAATTATTGAAGCAGCTGAGTTAATGGATATTCGTATTTTGGATCATTTTATTGTCGGCAAAGGGACTTGTTATTCTTTTGCAGAACATAATCTGCTATAGTTTTAGGGAATTTGATGATTTTTTTATCGTTCATTTCCATTTAAAGACGGAAAAATCGCTTTTGGACTTGAGAAATGAAAATAAAGTCAGTATAATTTGCGACCTTTAATATAGTAAGTGGGTCGGATACTGCGACCTGACGAGGAAGCAAGCTTAGTTTTAAGCTTCATTATCCGAACCATAAGCTCGAGCTTATATTTAAATTATTGGAGATTATTATGTCTAGAGTTTGTCAAGTAACAGGCAAGCGTCCAGCTGTGGGTAACAACCGCTCACACGCGTTGAATGCGACACGTCGTCGTTTTCTTCCAAACCTTCACACTCACCGTTTCTGGGTTGAAAGTGAAAACCGTTTCGTGACCTTACGTTTAACTGCGAAAGGTATGCGTATTATCGATAAAAAAGGCATTGATGCAGTGTTAGCTGAAATCCGTGCTCGTGGCGAAAAAATCTAAGGAGCTAAAACATGGCAGCTAAAGGCGCTCGTGAGAAAATCCGTTTAGTTTCTACAGCAGAGACTGGTCACTTCTACACAACTGATAAAAACAAACGTAATATGCCTGAAAAAATGGAAATCAAAAAATTTGATCCAGTAGTGCGTAAACACGTTATCTATAAAGAAGCAAAAATCAAATAATTTTGCTGATTTAAAAAAAGCCCGACATTGCTCGGGTTTTTTTATACCATAAATTCATTGCCGAGATTATCTATGCCTGAACTTCCTGAAGTCGAAACTGCCCTACGCGGTGTCAGCCCCTATTTGAAAGGTTTTACCATTGAAAAAATTGTAGTGCGCCAACCACAATTACGCTGGGTTGTTTCTCCAGAATTAACCACGCTCAAAAACGTCAAAATTTTGGATACCTCTCGTCGTGCGAAATATCTCATTATTCACACAGAAAAAGGTTACATCATCGGCCATTTAGGGATGTCTGGCTCCGTTCGAATTGTGCCTCATGACAGTCCTATTGATAAACACGATCACCTTGATATTGTGATGAATAATGGCAAATTACTGCGTTATAACGACCCGAGACGCTTCGGTGCATGGTTATGGACAAAAAGCTTAGATGACTTTCATCTTTTCCTAAAACTTGGCCCTGAACCACTTTCAGATAAATTTAATGCCGAATATCTTTTTAAGAAATCACGCAAAAAATCGACCGCACTTAAAACCTTTTTAATGGATAATACTGTTGTTGTGGGCGTAGGAAATATTTATGCCAATGAAACGCTTTTTTTATGTGGTTTACACCCCATGAAATTAGCCGAAAACCTCACACGAAAACAATGTGCCTTGCTCGTTGAAACGATTAAAAACGTATTAACAAAAGCCATTACGCAAGGTGGAACAACATTAAAAGATTTCTTACAACCTGATGGTCGCCCCGGTTATTTTGCACAGGAATTGTTGGTTTATGGAAACAAAGACAAACCTTGTCCAAAATGTGGCACTAAGATTGAAAGTATGATTATTGGGCAACGTAATAGCTTTTATTGCCCACATTGTCAGAAAAAGAAATAGGCGTTATGCACGCCTATTTTTTAGAAAAAGGTACTCCAGAAATGAGAAATTGGCATGGCAAGGAAAAGAGCCGGCAACATATTCGCCACATGGAACATTTGGATATTACAAATGCGAAAGCCTGCCGCAATCATTAACATACCGCCTACTGCCGCAAAATCACCCCGCATTTCAGGTGTTACGAAAGGAATAATAAACACTGCAGAATAAGCTAAAATCACTTGGACCAATGTTTGTGGCACAAAAATACTTGCTACAGAAATACCAAGCGATGTAGCAAAGATCATCGCGGTGAAAAAATCTAGAAAGGATTTCACAATAAGGATATCAAAATCACCTGTCATCCCTTCATTCATCGCCCCGAAAATACCTGTTCCACTAAATGAAAATAAAATCACAATCGCAACAAATTTAGACAAGAACTCTTCTTGGCTATGCATGCTACTTGGTGTATCAGGGAACATCTTTTCAACAAGACCTTTCGCCGATGAGGCAAGCTTATTAATTCCGTGTTCTAATAAAAGCAACTCGCCAATAATCGTACCCAATAACACCGATAAAATCATTGCAGGCATATTTGTCGTTTTCGCTACCATCACAATGCCCATGCCCATAGAACACAGACCAAAGATCAAGGTTAAATTAGTGCGTAAACGTTCTGGGATTCGTCCACCTAGCAGTGAGCCAATAACTGCGCCACTAATAATCGCCAGAGCATTAATATAAGGTCCGATAATCATATTCTTCTCCGAGTTAAGTTCTTTCTATTATACGAAAAATAGATCGAAAATCGACCGCACTTTTGGTAACAAAAAAGGCATGGTTCCCCATGCCTTTTGTTTATTTACGATAAATTACCAGTGGTAACCTGCACCAACTGCTACACCCACTTTACCTTGAGTATCGCTCGTACCGGCTAAACGAATAATAATCTTACCATTATCTGAAATACGTGACATACCTAACGCCACTGCATTTTGACCTTGGTAATTACCCGCTGCCACAGATACCATGCTCTTACCTGGAATGTAAGCTTGTGGCAATTGAGACGCTGCTAACGCGCTCGCTGTACCTGCATTGACACGTTTACCTAACTTGTTCACTTGACCATTTAAGTGGTTGATCTTGTTATTCATGTCAGCTTTTACTTCATGTAATTGACTACCGTTCACCGCATCAGTACTGTCTGCTGCAATGCGCCCTGGCGCAACATTGGTAATTTGTTTATTACCTGCATTGATACCATTTTTAGTCATGCTAGGACCATTTTTAATGGTAACGCCATTGTTATCAATCACAGTATCGCCCGCAGTGAATTTATTCGCTGTTACGCTTTCCACTTTAAGGTTTTTCTTGATACCTACACGAACATTACCGCTCTTATCAATGTTTGTCATCACATTATCGCCACCATCAAACTCACTCCAGTTTGTGTTGCTATCTGCGCCTTTTACATTGATTTGGCTATTTAATTTCGCATTGTAAACGCCGCCTACATTTGCACCAAATTTTAAGCCATCGCTTAATGTTGCGATAGTTTCGCCACCAAAGTTCAAACGATTTGGTGTATTACCATCAAGATTCGGTGCAGCATCTTTACCACTTACTACTGTAATTGGCGTTGAATTGTCGCCTTCGCCAAGGTTAATTGTTGTGGTATTAACCGTTTTCGCTGTGATATTTTCAGCTTTCAAGTCTTTTGTGGTAGAAATAGTGAAGTTAATACCATTCTGTTCAAGTTTGATATTATCACCAGCGATATAGTTTACAGTCGCACCTGGCGCTACATTCGCAATAGAAGTACCAGTCACTTCACCAGTTGTTCCAGCTTTCTTCGTTGCAGTAGCATTCCAGCCTTTACCTGCAAGTTCTTTCACTGCGTATAACTGACTACCATTTACCGCATCTTTCGATGTGCTCGTTACATCACCATCTTGAACATTGGTTACTTTCTTATCACCAGCATTGATACCATCTGTGGTTACAGCCACATCACCAGCTTTTAAGCCATCTTTATTTAAAGCGACATTATCACCTACTTTCACACCGTCATTATTCATCACGGTATCTCCAGTGGTCACACTATCAACTTTAATATCTTTGGCTAAGTTGAACGTCACATTGTGGCCATCTTTAGTAATATCAATGTTCCCATCTGTATTATTTAGGTCAACCGTATCACCAGGTTTTACATTAGAAGAATTAGTACCATTCGCTGTTAAATTCCAGCCTTTGTTAGCTACTTCTTCTACTTTCTTAAGCTGTGAAACATTTACTGCATCAGTATCATCTTCACCTGCTTTCAAACCTGTAATTTTCTTATCACCCATATCAATGCCTTTGTCATTGATAGTTACACCACCAATCTCAGCGCTGTCTAAGCCTTTAAGATCTTTCGCTAATTTCACATTTAATATGCCATTACCGTCAGATTCAACACCAATATTGTTATCAGATAATGCACTCGTTGCACCACCTTTTACAAAGATTTGATCACCTAAGCGACGCTCAAAGTTATTCGCTGCATTATCTCCTCCAAAGGTCAATGCTTTAAAGGCTTGTTCAGCGGTTTGATTAATCGCATCATTCACATTATTAACTGTAGTACCATTTACAGTAATTGGCGCTTTAGTCACGGTAACATCACCCGCTTTCAAGCCATCTTTATCAATTTTGGTATCGCCAGCGGTGACACTATCAACCTTGATATCTTTCGATAAAGCAATCTTAACTTTACCCTCATCTACTTCTGTACTGATATTGTCATCTTTACCAACAACCTCAACAGTTTCACCTAATGGTTTCTTCACAGAATTACCATCTTGAGCAGTTAACCCAAAGCCTTTTGTGGTGAGGTTATTAATAGTTTTATAAAGTTGGCTACCGTTTACTGCATCTTGTGATGTTTCATTTACATCACCTGCTGCTACGTTGCTAATTTTCTTGCCAGCAGCATCAATACCAGATTTTGTTACACTTGGACCATCTTTAATATTCAAGCCATCTGTATTTAAAACAGTATCACCAACTGTTACATTACCTGCAGCATTAACATTAGTGACATTAATTGTTTCATTTAAATTAAACGTCACATTATCATCTGCTGCATTTTTGGTAATTTTAATATTGCCATCATCGTTATTCAAATCAACTGTTTCACCCGGTGCAACATTACTACTATTGGTGCCATTAGCAGTTAAATTCCAGCCTTTATTAGCTACTTTTTCCACATCTTTTAATTGTGAAAAATTCACAGCATCTTTGTCATCGGTACCGGCTTCAACATTGGTAATTTTATTACCAGCTGCATCAATACCATTTTTAGTGACACTTGGACCACCGGTAACAGTTAAACCATCATTGTTAATCGTTGTATCACCAGCTTTTACGCTATCAACTTTGATATCCTTAGCTAATTTAATTTCTAACTTATCGGTGCCATCTGCTACCACGCCAATGTTACCATCGGAAAGGTTAGTCGCATCAGTTACACCACCAACTAAGTTAACTGTTTCACCTAATTTACGTGTTACATTAGTGCCTGTATCACCTGCAAAAGTAAGCGGACTAAATGCCTGCTTCGCCGTTTGATTAATCGCATCATTCACATTATTAACTGGTGCACCATTTACAGTAATTGGCGCTTTAGTCACGGTAACATCACCCGCTTTCAAGCCATCTTTATCAATTTTGGTATCGCCAGCGGTCACGCTATCTACAGTGATATCTTTCTTCAATTTAATTTGAACTTTATTATCAGTTGCTTCAGTCGTGATATTGTCATCACCCGAAATTTCAACACTTTCACCGAGTTTTTTCACTGTTGTAGAGCCGGTTGTACCAGTAAACGTTAAACCTTTAGTGGTAACGGTAGTATTTGCATCCACACCTTTTTGAATATCATCTTTTGTTTCTTGAGAAAGATCGACAGCATAATCGGTTACGTCTACACCATCAGCATTTTTAGTTGTGCCGTTAGCTGTAACAGAAACTGCAGATGAACCATTTGAAACCGAAGCTGAAACCTCTTTTGCAGAGCTTGCCGCATCAATTTTCTGACGAGTTGCATCATCAATTTTTACTTCAATACCATTGCCAGTTGCGACTGTCGTTAAACCATTTGAACCGGTGATATTTAAAGATTGTGTTGCGAGATTAACCGCGCCAGTCCCTGTATTACCAGCTGTAGTTAAGTTGATAGCTTTAATGGCGGTATCAACTGCACCACTGGTTACAGCCTTATTGTCCCCTGCTGTAACAGCAGTTGATTTATTTAATGTAAATGTCACGTTGTTTGCATCGGCTGTACTTGTAATATCAGTACCATCACCCACAATGCCTAAAGATTCACCTAATTTTTTGACCGCACTTCCGGTATTACCCGTGAAAGTAATTGGCATGTTACGCACATTATTAATTGCGTTAGTGACATCACCTGCCGTAGCAATATTATTAGGATTTGCCGCTGTTGCATTACCTTGTCCATCAGTTGTGATATTTGTTGTATTCACATCAAATTTCACAATTGTGCCATTTTCGGTATCAGTCACATTCGCAGTCGTTAAGTTTCCATCTTTGAAGTTCACTACACCATTATTATTGATACGTGATTTAGCATTGCCATTTTCTTGGACATTAAAGCCACTATTATTTAATACGGTATAAAGTTGTGAACCGTTAATTGCATCAGTTGAAGTTGCTGAGATACGGCCGGCTGCAACATTCTGGATTTGGCGCTCATTGCCTGCTTTACCAACAGAAACGGCACCGCTAATCGCTGAAGAATTTGCAGCAAATGAAACTGTCGTATTGACACCTGCATCATTTTTAAATGTTGCCCCAGAAGATGTAGCATCAAACATATTTGAACCCGCTACAGTGCTGTTACCTAATGCAACAGAGCCTCCTACAGTTGCGTTAGATGATGCACCTAAAGCAATCGAGCTACCACCATTCGCAGCAGATTCAGCACCTAAGGAGACAGATTGGTATTGTGATGTGCTATTTGTACCCATAGCAATAGCTAAGTCACCTTTTGTGGTCGCATTATCACCAATTGCTACACCGTGTCTTAATGTTGCATTCGCATTATTACCAATTGCAATGGTACTCCAAGCATTTGTCCCTGTTGTTGCATTAGGTCCAATAGCTACAGCGTGAAGGCCTGTTGCATTAGCATTAAAACCAATTGCAACGCTTAATTGTTCTGCTGTTTTTGCATTCGGGCCAGCCGCAAAACTATAACTTTTAGCTGTACTCGCATTATTACCGATAGCAACTGACTCTCTTGCACCATCAGCTACATTAGCGTTGGAGCCAATCGCTGTAGATTGGTTACCTAGTGCAGTTGCATTCATCCCCACAGCTGTTGCATTAGCTTCTTTCGCTTTTGCAAAAGAACCAATCGCCGTAGAATTACTATTCGTAGTTTGAGCACCATTACCTAATGAAATACCGCCAACTGCACTTGAATATGCATCTACCCCAATAGCAATATTTTTCTCATTAAGACTTCTCGCATTTAACCCCATCGTAATAGAGCCTGTAGATATTGGTGAAGTACTCGCATTTGGACCAATCGCAATAGAGTCAACACCTGAGGCCCCCGTATTATTCTGGTTGCCCGTTACATTGGATTTAACCGAGAAATAACGAATTTTTTCAATTTCTGCCATCGCAGCATAAAGCTGAGAACCATTGATTGCATCAGTCGAGTTTGCAGAAATATCACCTGGTGATAAGTTGATGAGTTGACGTTCATAGCCTTTTTTACCAATGGAAACAACATCCCCCGCGATAGTATCAGCACCACCCGCCCAAGTATAAGTTGTCCCTAAAATAGTACGAGTAGTATAGGCAACCCCCGCTTTATCCGTCGCAGAACCGCCACCAATCGCAACAGAGTTTGCAAAAGTTGCATTAGCTCCTGTACCAACAGCGACAGCATTCGTTTTTTGCGCTGTAGCCAATGAACCTAATGCTAATGAAAGATCCCCTGATCTTGTTTTTGTTCCTAATGATACAGCAGCTTCCCCTGCAATTGTATTCATCCAACGAGGATTTTGAAGCTCCCCTCCAGTTAAATCTCTAAATGCTTGTTGAACCGTTCCCGTTTTATCTTGGCCATTAGTATTGATATAAGTCGTTTGTGTAGCGGCTGCTGAATCAGTATCATCCCCACCAATTGCAACCGATGCATTACCATAAGAAATAACATTACCACCAATCGCAATTGATTGATCGCCTCGAGCCCATGCACCCTCAGTAATAGAATAAATGCCATTATCACCAAATTTAGCCGCTTTATCAGCTCTCATGCCAGCTCCAATAGCAATAGACTGGTTTACTCGTACAACAGAAGTGCTATCGCCAACTTGAGCACCTTGACCGATGAGAATATTACGACTACCCGTTGTTCCACCATAATTTCCTGTGCCATCACCAATCAGCACACTATTGGCATAACGACCATTTACATCACTACCAATTGCTAATGTATTTCCTTGAGATACCGTTACATTATTACCAATCGCTAATGATTTTGAGCTAGATACATTAATATCATTACCAATCGCGGCAGATTTCGATTCTGAAACACTGATGTTATTACCAATTGCAGATGAATTCATATTCGACACATTGATATTATTACCAATTGCACTAGAGTTTTCATGAGCAACTTTAATATTGTTACCCATAGCTAATAAATTATTATAATTATGGTTTGTAAGAGTAATATTATTTCCTGTAGCTATTGAATTTTTACTAACTACTTGAATATTATTCCCATCAGCTTTGGAAAACACTCCTGATACAGTTACATTATTGCCTGCAGCACTAGAATTTGCTCCTGATACAGTTACATTATTACCTGCAGCACTAGAATTTGCTCCTGATACAGTTACATTATTACCTGTAGCGCTAGAGTTTGCTTCTGATACAGTTACATTATTACCTGAAGCACTAGAGTTTGCTCCTGATACAGTTACATTATTACCTGTAGCACTAGAGTTTGCTTTTGATACATTTAGATTATTACCTACAGCACCAGAGTTTGCTTCTGATACAGTTACATTATTACCTGCAGCACTAGAATTTGCTCCTGATACAGTTACATTATTACCAATTGCCTTAGAGTTTTGTCCCGTAGAAGTAACATTTGCAGAATTACCAATTGCCGTAGAGTTTTCTCCTAATGCTTTGGTATTTGCATCTCCAATACCAATAGCTGTTGAAGCAACATTAGCAGCAACAACTTCGCCTGCAATCACTTGTGCTTGCGCCGGCATCATCACTGCAGATAAAGAAAGTGCAAATGCTGAAAGTTTAAAAAGAGAAGATAAACGTGTTTCGCTTGTTACACGTTGTTCTGAGTTTGAAGAGGCTTTTACTGCCCCTTTCGCTAATTCTGATGTCACGACGAAAGATTGTGTCGTTTTGTTCCAAATAATCTTAAATACTTTGTTCATAAAAAGGTTCTCCCAAACAAATAGGCCAATAAGTTGTTGCGAAGCTAAAATAATGCAAACTAAGCAAGTAAATAGTAAAGTCTTTGGAGTATATAGGAGCTAAGCATAAGATCAAGGAAATGTTTGCTTTTTACACTGTTTTTTACAAAAAATTTACATTTTAACGTTTGCGTAAAAAGCGAACATTAAAAAAGTACTCAGGATGGGCTAATCACATGGGTTTAATCCCTCTCAAACAAGTAAAAAAACACGATGAAAATCAACCGCACTTTTGCCTCTTTTAGAATATTCTCCTTTACCACTTTCTCAATACCAATATACCCCTTTATGAGTATTTTTATTTTAAAGTTTGATCAACCTCAAAGTTTTGAAAAAAAACCTTAGGAAAACTACTGCTTTTTGGTATCTTATGCTTGCGTTGAGCTATTTTTATGAGTGAATTCAAAAGCTTAATAGGAATTGTTCGCATTTAAAATTGTTTTTTTATTCTTTCCTAATGGAGTGATTATCGTGAACGCATTGAGAAAAAGCCTTGTTTTGGCCACTTCTTTCGCAGCTTTAGGTGTGTATAACTCAGCGATGGCTGAAATGGTATACAAGCCTGTTGAACAACCTGTGGAAGCACCAAACCCTAATTTAAAAATCGAAGCAGTGAATGAAAAATTTGCTGAGAAATATCCTAGCCAATTCAATTCGTGGAAAGCGACTGAAAAAGGCGACAAAATCATCTATGCTAATGAACAAGATCCTCGTTTAATCGTGTTATGGGGGGGCTATTCTTTCGCAAAAGAATATAACGCACCTCGTGGTCACGTTTATGCAGTAGAAGATGTACGTAATATTTTACGTACTGGTGCGCCCAAAAATGCAAATGATGGCCCACAACCAATGGCATGTTGGACTTGTAAAGGTCCAGACGTTCCTCGTTTAATTGCAGAATGGGGTGAAGATGGTTACTTTGGTGCCAAATGGGCTAAAGGTGGACCAGAAATTGTCAACTCGATCGGTTGTGCTGACTGTCACGATACGACCTCTAAAGACTTTGCTGAAGGCAAACCTGCATTACGTATTGCTCGTCCACACGTTCTTCGTGCATTAGATCACTTAAATAATGCACTTCAAGCAAAAGCAAAAGCTGAAGGTAAAGAACAAGCTAACTTAAGCTTTAACACAGCTGCTCGCACTGAAAAACGTGCTGAAATCTGTGCAAACTGTCACGTTGAATACTACTTCGCAGGCGACTTAAAACAAGTAACCTTCCCGTGGAACAACGGTCAAACTGTTGATGACATCGAAAAATACTACGATGATATCGGCTTCAGTGACTGGACTCACTCGCTTTCTAAAGCACCAATGTTAAAAGCGCAACACCCTGACTTTGAAATTTGGTCTTTAGGTATGCACGGTAAAAACGGCGTAACTTGTATCGACTGTCACATGCCTAAAGTACAAGGTAAAGACGGTAAAGTTTACACCGACCACCAAATCCAAAACCCATTCGATGCATTTGATACCACATGTGCAAACTGTCACGATCAAAGCAAAGAAAAACTTAAAGACATCGTTGCTTCACGTAAAAAAGAAGTGAAAGATGTAATGGGTCGTTTAGAAGATCAAGTTGTTCGTGCTCACTTTGAAGCGAAAGCAGCATGGGATGCTGGTGCAACTAAAGAAGAAATGGAACCTGCTTTAATGGATATCCGTCACGCTCAATGGCGTTGGGACTACGCAGCAGCAAGTCACGGTGGTCACATGCACGCACCTGATGTAATGCTTCGCGTATTAGGTTCTGGTATCGACAAAGCAGCAGATGCACGTGCTAAACTTGCAGCAATCTTAACTAAACATGGCGTGAAAACTCCGGTTGAAGTACCAGATATTTCTACAGCTGATAAAGCATGGAAAGTAATGGGTATTGATATCGAGAAAGAACGTAAAGCCAAAAAAGAATTCTTAGAAACTGTTGTACCTCAATGGGTAAAAGAAGCGAAAGCCAATGGCAAATTAGCTGAAGATACCGCAACAAAACAATAAAAAAAGAACCGCACTTTGTAACTAAAGTGTCGAAGTGCGGTCATTTTTAACCATATATTTGAGGTAATCAGAATGAATTTAACTTCTTTAATCAGCAAATCGGCAAAATCCCTCGCATTGCTTGCAATGCTTGCGGCAATGCCAATGGCTGCAAGTGCGGAAGAGATGGCAAAAACACCTGCCTCTCAAATCACTTATGAGCCACAATTGGATAACCAACGTGATCCAAACCAATATTGTGCGAAATGTCACAAATTTGACCAAGTTGATAAAAACCAAACTTTAGATCAATCTGGTGGTGAATTACACTTTGGTAAATTCCACGGCACACACTTAAATCAAAAAAGCCCTAACACCGGTAAACCGATTAACTGTGTAAACTGTCACGGTAATATTTCGGAAGATCACCGTCGTGGTGCAAAAGATGTGATGCGTTTTGATGGCGATATCTTTGGTGATAAAAAACCAATGTATACCGCGCAAGAACAAAACCAAGTTTGTTTTGCTTGTCACCAACCTGCAAAACTTCGTGAAAAACTTTGGGCGCACGATGTTCACGCAATGAAATTGCCTTGTGCAAGCTGCCACACATTACACCCGAAAGATGATGCGATGAAAGGTATTCAACCGAAAAATCGTGTGAAACTTTGTGTAGATTGCCACGGCGAACAACAAAAACGCAAAGCGGCAAAAGACGCACAATCACAAACGCAATCAACCGAACAAAAGGATAAATAATGACAGCTTGTTCACGCCGAAACTTTGTTTCCGGCATGGGGGCATTAATCCTTATGACGGGGACATCAGTTACCTCTTTAGCGAAAGAGGAAAAGGCGGATAAACCGAAACGCTATGCAATGGTACACGACGAAACAGCTTGTATCGGCTGTACCGCTTGTATGGATGCTTGTCGTGAAACAAACCACGTTCCTGAAGGCGTTTCACGTTTGGAAATTCTCCGTAGTGAACCTTACGGCGAATTCCCAAATCAAGAATACGAGTTTTTCCGTCAGTCTTGCCAACACTGTACAAACGCCCCTTGTGTGGCAGTTTGTCCAACCGGTGCATCATTTATTGATCCTGAAACAGGTATCGTAGATGTGCATAAAGATCTTTGTGTAGGTTGCCAATACTGTGTTGCAGTTTGTCCTTACCGCGTACGTTTCATTCACCCAGTACACCGTACTGCGGATAAATGTAACTTCTGTCGCGATACAAACTTAGCAGCAGGCAAACAACCTGCTTGTGTAGAAGCTTGTCCAACCAAAGCATTAACCTTTGGTGATATGAATGATCCAAGCAGTGCAGTTTCCCGCAAAGTGAAAGAAAATCCGGTTTATCGCACTAAAGTGGAATTAGGTACTCAACCAAATCTTTACCATATTCCATTCCAACACGGGGAGCCAAGAAGATGACATTAGATTATCCTGTTCCGTTTCACACACCTAATTTGGTGTGGGATTCAACAATCGCTATCTATTTGTTCTTACTTGGTATTTCTTCCGGTGCGGTACAATTAGCGATTGCTTATAAACGTAGTCACAAATTAGAAAATCCTAGCAAAAACTGGATTATCCGAGCAGCCGCCATTTTAGGTTCTGTGCCAACATTAATTGGTTTAACCCTGTTAATTTTCCACTTGGCACGTCCTTGGACATTCTGGAAATTGATGTTTAACTATCAATTTAACTCTGTAATGTCTATGGGGGTAATGTTATTCCAAGTTTATATGCTGTTCTTGGTATGTTGGTGTGCGGTTATCTTCAAAGAAGATATCATGGCGTTCATTCAACGTTTCATGCCAAAACTTGGTTTCGTCGGTAAAATTATCAATGTATTAGAACGTTTAACTGGTCCTATAGAAGTCATTCTCTTCATCTTAGCGGCTGTGCTAGGGGCTTATACCGGTTTCTTACTTTCAGCATTGATCAGTTACCCAATGTTAAATAACCCTGTTCTACCAGCGTTATTCTTGGCTTCAGGTACCTCTTCAGGTATTGCTGCAACCTTCTTATTTATTCTCATTGCAGGTAAATTAAAAGGTGATAGCCATGAATCACACTTCATTCACAAATTTGAAGTGCCAATTATGGTGACTGAACTTGGTTTATTAATCTGTTTCTTTGTTGGTCTACACTTCGGTGGTGGTCAGAAAGTGGTGGCATTGCACAATGCACTTTCCGGCTTCTGGGGTGCAGTGTTCTGGATTGGGGTATTCTTAATTGGTATCATCATTCCTCTACTTGCGAACCTTGCAGCAAAAGACAGCTTAAAATACAACAAGAACTTTATTATCCTTGTGTCAATCTTCGACTTAATCGGGGTTCTCTGCTTACGTTACTTCATCTTGTATGCAGGACAACTTACCGTTGCGTAAGGATAAATTTCTTATTTAATCAAAAGGCGTATACAATACGCCTTTTGTTTATTTAAAAGACTAAAGTGCGGTTAATTTTACGTATGTTTTTCATGCTTAAAATCAACCTTATTTTGTAAAATACAACCTTTAATACTGAAGAATACTATGCTTCCCGAACTCGGATTTCTCTCATTACTCTTTGCCACCACCGCGGCGCTCTTACTTTCCATTGTGCCGCAAATTGGTATTTGGCGAAATAACCCCTCTCTCACCAACACGGCTTGGGGATTAAGTTATTGCTTCGGTATTTTTACGAGCGTTTCAATCGGTATTCTTGCCTACTCTTTTGCAACAGATGATTTCACTTTGGAATACGTGGCAGCGCACTCCAATTCTCAACTACCAACATTTTTTAAAGTTGCCGCCACCTGGGGCGGACATGAAGGCTCTATTTTATTTTGGCTTTTCACATTAAGTCTTTGGTTAGTGGCTTTTGCCTTTTTCTCTCGCAAAAATGACCGCACTTTTTCTGCACAAACCCTTTCTTTACTCGGCTTAATTTGTCTTGGGTTTGCTATTTTTATTTTGTTCTACTCCAATCCATTTGGACGTGCGTTTCCTGCCCCTTCGGAAGGACGAGATCTCAACCCAATGCTGCAAGATATTGGTTTAATTTTCCATCCACCACTTTTATATGTGGGCTATGTGGGCTTTGCCGTTAACTTTGCCATGTCCATTTCAGCCTTAATCTTTAATCGTTCTACACAAGCTATCGCACGTGCGATGCGAGCTTGGGTTCTCATTTCTTGGTTATTCTTAACATTAGGGATCGTGCTCGGTGCATGGTGGGCATATTACGAATTAGGTTGGGGAGGCTGGTGGTTCTGGGACCCAGTAGAAAATGCTTCACTTATGCCATGGTTATTGGGACTCGCACTTTTACACAGTTTGATGGTGACTGAAAAGCAAGGCATGTTTAGCTACTGGACAACACTCTTTTCTCTACTCGCTTTTGCATTCAGTGTATTAGGCACATTTATTGTCCGCTCAGGTGCATTAACATCAGTTCATGCGTTTGCCTTGGATAGTTCTCGCGGTTATGTGTTATTACTCATTTTCTTCTTACTAACTGTTGGTTCGCTGAGCTTATTTGCTCTACGCACAAATACCAATGAAAGTGCGGTCAAATTTCCGCTTATTTCTAAAACTGGGGCAATTTTAGGCTTAAATATCGTATTGACCGTTGCCACCGTCAGTACCTTCTTAGGCACCTTCTATCCAATGCTTTTCCAAGCCATGAGTTGGGGCAGCATTTCCGTGGGCGCGCCTTACTTTAATAGTATTTTCTTACCATTGCTCACGTTAGTGCTTTTTGCCATGGCGGGCACGCTTTGCTTAAACTGGTTTAAATCAGACAAAAAACGCTTTTTCAAACGTCTGTTATTACTTATTCCCGCTGCAGTGATGGCTTATGGCATGATTTGGAATGCGCTGCAAAATGATGGTGCATTACGTTTCCATTTCTTTGCTTATGTATTACTCACCCTCGCGATTTGGGTATTATTCGTCACCTTATGGCAAAATTGGGCAAAAGTAAGACTTGCCTATTTTGGGATGATTCTTGCACACTGCGGCGTGGCGATTGCCACGATGGGCGCCGTGATGAGTAGTTACTTTGGCAGTGAGTTAGGTGTTAGACTCGCGCCACAACAAAGCCAACAATTAGGCCAATTTGAATTCTACTACGATCGTTTTTCCAATGAAATTGGGCCAAACTTTACCGCCGAAGTCGCTTTCTTTAGCGTGTCAGAACAAGGC
>CAKQTN010000017.1:0-17160 GCA_934276625.1 uncultured Haemophilus sp. | reverse complement strand
AACATCATCGATTTAGAAAATATCGTGGTGCAATTTCCTTCTCGCGACGGTTCGTTGTTTGGTCGTAAAAAATTCACTGCGGTGAACAATGTGAGTCTTGGCATTAAAGCGGGGGAAACCATTGGTTTAGTTGGGGAGTCAGGCTGTGGAAAATCTACCTTAGCTAATGTGATTATTGGCCTTCTTAAACCAACATCAGGTTTAGTGAAATTCAACGGCTTACAAATGCAATATGGTAGCTCAGAAGCGAGAAAACAATTCGGTCGTCAAGTGTCGGTCATTTTCCAAGACCCAGCAACAGCACTGAATCCTCGTATGAAAGTGTTGGATATTTTGCGTGACCCAATGGATATTCACAATGTGTTGCAACCTCACGAACGGGAAAAACGTGTATATGACTTGCTTTCTCGCGTCGGTTTACCACGTTCTGCGGCACAAGTTGAGCCAACTCGTTTATCGGGCGGGCAAAAACAACGTGTGGCGATTGCACGTGCTTTAGCGCTGAATCCAAAACTGATTGTGGCGGATGAGCCGACTTCTGCATTAGACGTATCTGTTCGTGCTCAGGTATTAAACTTATTGGCTGATTTGAAAAAAGAACTCAATCTTGCCATGGTATTTATCTCTCACGATATCCAAACCGTACGCCAAGTATCTGACCGTATCGTCGTGATGTACGGCGGTCAAATTTTGGAAACGGGTAGCACCGAAGATATTTTCAACCACCCAACAGTGGATTACACAAGAAAATTACTTGGTGTTGCACCATCGTTGTTATAAAACGAGTAAATAAAATATCTTAATTTATAACCGCACTTTTAAAGTGCGGTTATTTTTTTGCTATTTTTTGTTTTAAGGTGCTGATAAATTTTAGAAACATATTCCGAAAGCCTTTTAGAGTTTAGGTTTTTTCTCAAATATCGTAGAATAGGCATATAAAAATAAGGAGATTTAATATGCAACAAAAAATTCAACAAGCATTAGCCGATTCACCACTTTCAAATGCAATTCTTTCTGCGTTAGAAGAACAAGAATGGAAAGGTTTTTTACCGGCTGAAAAAGTGCGGTCAATTTGTGATGAATTCAAGCTTACGCCTATTCAATTAGGTTTGGCACTTTTGCCTGTAGCAGCTTGTTATAGCCACACACCCATTTCAGAATTTCATGTTGGAGCGATTGCGATTGGTGAAAGTGGTGATTTTTACTTTGGTGCGAATCAAGAATTTAAGGGGGGTAGTATGGCTCAAACCATCCATGCTGAACAAAGTGCGATTAGCCATGCATGGTTACGTAATGAACCTCGCATCACGGATATCGTGGTGAATTACACGCCTTGCGGTCACTGCCGTCAATTTATGAATGAGCTTTATCAAGCGCAAGATTTGAAGATTCATTTGCCACACAGCCAAAATAATCCACTTCCTCAATATTTACCCGATAGCTTTGGCCCGAAAGATTTAGGGGTTGATTTGCTTCTATTAAACAAAGAAGAGCAAGGTTTCACATTGACGACGGAAGATGAAGTGGCAAATAAAGCGATTTTAGGCGCAAACCGAGCTCATTCACCTTATTCTAAAAGCCCTCACGGTGTAGGCATTTTATTTAAAAATGGGGAAATGATTTGTGGTCGATATGCAGAAAATGCGGCATTCAACCCAAGCTTACCCGCTATGCAAACAGCGATTAATTTTGCTTACTTAAATCAATTGGATGTATCGAAAATTGAGCGAGTGGTATTTGCAGAGAAACCGTTGCGTCTAAGTCATCGCAAGATGGCAGAGCAGTTATTGAAGAGCCTCTGCAAGGTGAAAATGGAATATATTAGCCTGTAAGTGCGGTCAAAAATGAATTAGTTTTTGAACTAAAAGAAAAGGCGAACAGAGATAATCTCTCATGTTCGCCTTTATTTTTACTAATTTTACGCTAATTCAGCACGTAATTTTTTCGTGACATCAACCATCACTTTTAATGCTGCAATCGTTTCTGGCCAACCGCGCGTTTTTAAACCACAGTCTGGGTTTACCCATAAACGTTCTTTCGGTACCACTTGTAATGCTTTGCGAAGAAGATGTTCAATTTCTTCTGCCGTAGGTACACGTGGACTATGAATGTCATATACACCTGGGCCAATATCATTCGGGTATTTGAAATCACCAAATGCGCTGAGTAATTCCATGTCAGAACGTGAGGTTTCGATAGTAATGACATCGGCATCTAAGGCCGCAATAGCCGGTAGAATATCGTTAAATTCGGAATAACACATGTGCGTATGAATTTGGGTATCATCTTGGCAACCCATTGAGCTTAAACGGAAGGCTTCGCCCGCCCATTTCAAATAAGCATCCCAATCTGCACGTTTTAATGGTAAACCTTCACGAATAGCCGGCTCATCAATTTGAATCACTTTGATGCCAGCCTTTTCTAAATCTAATACTTCATCAGAAAGCGCGACCGCAATTTGTTTACAGACCGTTTCACGAGAAATATCGTTACGCACGAAAGACCATTGTAAGATCGTGACTGGACCTGTCAGCATACCTTTCATCACTTTATTTGTTAGGCTTTGGGCATATTCTGACCAACGTACCGTCATTGGTTCTGGGCGAGTGACATCACCGTAAATCACAGGCGGTTTCACGCAACGTGAACCGTAACTTTGTACCCAACCAAATTTGGTGAACGCAAAACCATCGAGTAGTTCGCCGAAATATTCCACCATGTCGTTACGTTCTGCTTCGCCATGTACCAATACATCTAAGTCTAATTTTTCTTGCTCACGTACAACGAATTCAATTTCTTTTTTCATTGCAGTTTCGTAATCAGCTAAGCTAAGTTCACCTTTTTTGAAGGCTGCACGAGCATGACGAATGGCTGTCGTTTGTGGGAAAGAACCAATATTCGTGGTTGGCAGAAGTGGTAAATTTAACCATGCATTTTGTAATTTAATGCGTTCCGCAAATGGCGATTTACGTTGGTCAGCATTTTGGGGTAGATTTGCTAATCGTTCTGCGACACAAGTGCGGTGAATTTCACCCGAGTTTTTACGTGCGTCCGCAGCAGTTTGAGAAGCATTTAATTCTGCTTGAACCGCTTCACGGCCTTGCTCTAGTGCAGTCTTAATAACACGTAATTCTTGAATTTTTTGTAGCGTGAAAGCCAACCATTGATAAAGCTCAGGCTTATTGGCTTGTAGTTGCGTTTCAACTTCTAAATCATAAGGTGTATGAAGGAGAGAGCAGCTTGGCGCAATCCATAAACGATCACCTAATTTTGCTTTTAATGGTTCAACCACATCTAACACTTGATTTAAGTTTGCACGCCAAATATTACGACCATCAATGATACCCACAGATAAGATTTTGTCGTAATCTGCAAAGGCTGCAAGTTGTTCTGGTGCACGTACTAAATCAATATGTAAACCGGCTACTGGTAAGGCTTTTAACAAATCAGCATGTTCTGCCACAGAACCAAAATAAGTCGCAAGCAATAATTTCGCTTTCACTTGTTCAGCAAACGTAGCGTAAACCGCTTTATAAGCAGCAATCCATTCTGTCGGTAAATCTAAGGTGAGAGCGGGTTCATCAATTTGAATATATTCTACGCCTTCTGCAGCTAACGCATTTAAAATTTCAACATAAACTGGTACGAGTTTTGCTAATAAATCAAAGCGATTAAATGCAGCGCCTTTTTCTTTACCTAACCAAAGGAAGGTGAGTGGACCAACGATTGTTGGTTTAACTTGATACCCAAGTGCTTTAGCTTCACGAATTTGAGTCACATAATGTGCGGGATTGGCTTTAAATTGTGTCTCTTTATGGAATTCTGGTACAAGATAGTGATAGTTGGTATCGAACCATTTTGTCATTTCAATAGCAAATTGTGTTTTATTGCCACGCGCCAATTGGAAATATTGATCGAGCGTTAAGTTTTGGCTATTGAAACCAAATCGAGCAGGAATCGCACCAGTTGCCACTTGTAAATCTAAAATATGATCGTAAAGTGTAAAATCAGCCACCGCGACAAAATCAGCATTTGCCTTGGCTTGGTGTTGCCAGTTTAGTTCACGTAATCTTTTTGCAATATCTAATAAATCCGCTTCTGCAATTTCGCCACGCCAATAACGCTCTTGAGCAAATTTAAGTTCACGTTTTGCGCCTACACGCGGAAATCCTGCTAAATGAAATGTTGTCATAATTAATCCTTCTATTGTTTTTGTTTGGTTTAGACGTCTAAACGTCTGTTCGTATATAGAATGCAATAGAATGTTAAATTACACAACTTCATAATTTTCAGCTTTTAAATGAATTAAATTAATAAATAAAAAGACCGCACTTTAAGATTTCTAAAAAGTGCGGTCTTTTTTGTATGAGATTTTATAGTGTTATAAGGCGGTAACGAAAGTAATCAAACCAAGTACGACACCAGGCGCATTTGCTAATGAAATAGGCAGATCGCGTTTTTCTTTTAACAAGCCATAAGCTACCCATAAACTACAGTTGATTGTCGTAGCAAAAGGCTGCAACCAGCCACCTTTTTGACCAGATAAATTTAGACCAATTTGTTGCAAGTAAGACACATACATACAAACTGAAGTAAATGTTGCGACATAGCCTAAAATGGTAATAAAACGTTGGTTTGTCATTTGCTCTCCTAAATTTAACAGAATAATTCTAAATTAGATTATTAACTAAGAATTGATAATTCTTGGTCATTATACATTAATTTTAATTAAAATTCAATAAATGGCAAAATTGCATAAAGATTCTTTCAGTTTAGTTAAGGATAAAATGTATTTTATTAGAAGGGGAATAAAGAGGTTAGAGAGAAAAAAGACAAAAAAATAACCGCACTTTAAAGCGCGGTTATAGAGGATTCTGAACAGTTCAGTTGAGATTATTCAACACCAACCATTACAGAAGTTGCTTTGATAATCGCATATGCTTCTTTACCAACTGCTAAACCTAATTCTTTTACTGCATCGATAGAGATAGTAGAAGAAATTATGTTACCGTTACCGATATCAATGTGTACGATTGCGTTCACAGAACCAGTTTCGATTGATTTTACAGTACCTTTAAGTTGGTTTCTTGCACTAATTTTCATTAAGCATTTCCTTATGTTTGAGTTAAAAAGAGTAAGTATTATATAGGTAAATATATAAGTTGAAAATACTACTTAATAGGTGATAACCCTTTTAAGATTTGTTCGGCATTTTCTTTGCTTAACGTATAACCGTAATTAATCTATTTGATTAGAATTTAAGTAAAAAATAACCGCACTTTATCGCGCGGTTACGTTATTTTATAAGCATTTAGCCGGTTTTGGCAGACCAGCCAGTTTAGTTGCTTGTTTAGCTGGTCCGTCAGGGAAGAGTCGTTGCAAATGGCGGCTATTGCCTTTATCGGCGCCTAATTTTTCTGACATTGCTTTTACCAGCATTCTAATCGCAGGGGAGGTGTTATATTCTTGATAGAAATCACGCACAAAATAAATCACTTCCCAGTGAGCTTCGGTCAGTTCTACATCTTCTAGCTGAGCAATGTGTTTTGCTACATCCTCATTCCAATCAGCAATATTAAGTAAATAGCCAAAGGCGTCGGTTTCGATTTGTTTTCCTTGTACGGTAATCATATTAATTCACTTCTTTAAAGCTGATCATTTCGTTATCAGAGTAGTCAGACGTATCTTCATCATCAAATTTCATTGGTTCGATGCGTTCTTCATCAAATGCGGTATCCCCTTCAATGCCATCAAGCGATTGGCCATGTTTAATGCCTTTGAAATCGAAGAGTTTTGGGTCACATAAGTGTGACAACGTAATGTTTTGCATCGCACTAAACATGGTTTCTAAGCGTCCAGGATATTGACGATCCCAGGTATTCAGCATTTCTTTCACTACTTGACGTTGTAAATTAGGTTGAGAACCACATAAATTACAAGGGATAATTGGGAATTCTTTGGCTACGGCATATTTTTCAATATCTTTTTCTTTACAATAAGCCAATGGACGAATCACGATTTGCTTGCCGTCATCTGAAATTAATTTCGGTGGCATCGATTTTAGTTTCCCACCGTAGAACATATTCAGAAACAGGGTAGCCAACATATCATCACGATGGTGCCCAAGTGCAATTTTTGTTGCACCAAGTTCGGTTGCTGTACGGTATAAAATACCACGACGTAGGCGAGAGCAGAGAGAACACGTTGTTTTACCTTCTGGAATTTTCTCTTTTACAATACCATAAGTATTTTCTTCAACGATTTTATAATCCACACCAATACTTTGCAGATATTCAGGTAAAACATGCTCGGGAAAACCTGGTTGCTTTTGGTCTAAATTAACTGCAACGATATCAAATTTAATCGGTGCGCTTTGTTGTAAATTTAATAAAATATCGAGAAGCGTATAGCTGTCTTTGCCACCAGAAAGACAAACCATCACTTTATCACCATCTTCAATCATACCGAAATCAGCAATTGCATTACCTACATTACGGCGAAGACGTTTTTGTAGCTTATTGAAATTATAAGTCTGTTTTTTATCTTGGTTTTGTTCTGTCATATTGATTAACTTATAGCTAATAAAAAAGCCCTGAATAACTTCAGAGCTTATAAATTCTGTGGTGCCTAGGGTCGGACTCGAACCGACACGGTTATTCACCGGCGGATTTTGAATCCGCTGCGTCTACCAATTTCGCCACCCAGGCATTTGGGTTGTTCTGAATTATACGTTTATCTTACTTCGTTGCAAGTAAAATTTCATTAAAAACGTGTGGTTGTTTTAAATTTCATCAACTTGTATTCAAAGATGAAAGGGAAGTTTAAAATATTTGATACGTTGTCACAAACAATGGGTAAAATAAAAGCTTAGTATTTCTACTAAGCTTTATGATTATCTAATTAAGCGGTTTGACCAGCAAGGTTACCTAAATCTTTATCGATTAAGAATAAGCCTTTGCCATCTTCGCCAAGAAGATTTAATTTGTCTAAAATACCGCTGAATAATTTCTCTTCTTCGTGTTGTTCTGCAACATACCATTGTAAGAAATTGAATGCAGAGTAGTCTTTTTCTTCAAAAGTTTTACCCACTAATTCATTAATTTTACTTGTGATCAATTTTTCGTGTTCATAAGTTAATTCAATGATTTCTTTTAATGATTTGTACTCATGCGCAGGCGCTTCAATTGCAGTGATTACCGCTAATGCACCAGTTTCGTTTAAATAAGTGAATAATTTACGCATGTGTTGCATTTCTTCTGCAGCGTGTTCTGATAAGAATTTAGCTGCACCTTCAAAACCGTTTTGTTCGCACCATGCACTCATTTGTAAGTAAAGATTTGAAGAGTAGAACTCAAGGTTCATTTGATCATTTAATAATTTGATTACGTTTGCTGATAACATTTTGTATTCTCCTTCTAAAATTATAATGTTGCTAAATCACGATCGATAAAGTAAAGCGAACGACCGTCTTCACCCAACAAGTTAAATTTATCAATAATGCTATTGAATAATTTTTCTTCTTCGTGTTGTTCTGCAACGTACCATTGTAAGAAGTTAAAAGTAGAATAGTCTTTGTTTGCAAAAGTCACTTCAACTAATTCATTAATTTTAGAAGTAACGAGTTTTTCATGTTCAAGTGTGGTTTCAAATACTTCTTTAAGTGATTTGTAGTCATTCTTAGGTGCATCAATTTTACCTAAAAGTGGCATACCACTTGTTTCACTCACATATTTGAATAATTTTTGCATGTGTTCTAATTCTTCATCAGCATGACGAAGTAAAAATGCTGCAGCACCTTCGTAACCGTGTTTGCTACACCAAGAACTCATTTGTAAATAAACATTAGAAGAGTAGAACTCTAAATTGATTTGTTCATTTAACTTATTTGCGATTGCTTTATTAAGCATAACCAACTCCTTTCCTTATTAAGTAGAGATTTAAAAATAAAAACAAGACTGCTTAACTTGTCATCGGTGTGCATTCTAATCTTACAAATGAGAATGGTCAAGTATTTTTTTTTTATTTTTTTTATAAGTCACTAATAATAAAAGAGAAATCAATGTTAATTATTCTCATTTATGTGACATGTGTAAAATGAATTCTCATTATCAGATCAAAAATGATGAAATCTGCTGAATTGGTGTACACAATTGTATTCAGAATTCACGTAGCGTTATCTCAAAATTTCATTCTAATTTAATTATTCCACCTCAAAGGCATTCATTTATTTCTTCTATATCCATAAGCCGAAACTCACCTTATTTTGAGTAATACATGAAATAGGATAGTCACTTATATTGATTTGTGACATATCCATATATTCAATTTAACATAATATACATTATGCGAAATTAATTACAAGGTTAGTGAAAACTACGTATTAATAAAATCACAAAGTTATGCACAGGTCACGAATACTGCTCAAGCAATGTGAAATATGGATTGGTAATACCTTGTAACAAGATTAAATAATGATTTATACACTCTAAAATTGTTATGTAAGGAAAAAATAAAGAGATTTATAGGTGCCAAATAATGATAACGCTACGTGAATTCTGCGTTATTTTATGAGGTGAATATCATCAGATTTAAAAAGAAAAACGTAAATCTCAGGGATTAAGATTTACGTTTTTGATGATTGGCATTTGTGTGACTATGTCACGATATGTATAAGATTAAGATAACAGTTTTGCACCGTATTCATAAACCTGTTGTAGTAAATTTAGCTTGGTTGGGTTATCTGAATATTCCTCTGCTAACCGTTGTAAACTTTCCTCAAACTTAACCGCACTTTGCTCTAATTTACGTTGGCGATATTTTTGCCATTTGATTTGCTCTGCACGATTTAGAGTTTTGTAGAAATGTCTGGCACGATAATGGAATAACAGTTCAGGAATTCGTTTATCTTCAAATGCTAAACCATGTTCAGCTAATTGCTCTGCTGGCAAATCACGTAAAATAGCCATATTATTTTTATCTGCATTGCTAAAGAAGCCGCTATAAAGCTCCGTTTCTACATTATCACTCGCCTCAAATTCGCGCTCTTCTGAGAAAATTTCAATAACTTTCTCGCGTATATCTAAGGATTGACGTAATTTTGCTAAATTATCTAAGCATTGTTGTCTGTCTATCCCTAAACGAGCTGCATTTTCTGGCAGTAATGTTTTTGCAGGCGCCAAAATTGGGCATTTATTAATATGAATCAATTTTAATGGAACTGATGAAACTCCCCTTTCTTCTAACTCACTTTTCTTGGTATATAAATCTTGTCGCAAATCAACCGCACTTTTACTGAGTAAATTATCAATATCACCTGATAAATCACAGACGATTACGGCATTTTGATTAGTTGGATGCCATGCTAATGGTGCCACCCAAGCACAATTGCCGCGATAATTCCCTAGCATACCTGAAACATGCACTAATGGTGTCATTTCAGCGGTGTCGATCAGTTTATCAATTTCCTTTTTACCTCTATGCTCAAAGAAGAATTGAAATAATTTAGGCTGCTTTTCTTTGATTAATTTAGCCATGGCAATAGTTGCATACACATCCGCCATCGCATCATGGGCATTTTCATGCTCAATACCATTTGCTTTGGTTAATTTTTCTAAGCGAAAGCTTGGCATACCATCATCGTCATAAGCCCAATTTATCCCTTCTGGACGCAGTGCATAGCAAGCTCGGACCAAATCCAGTAAATCCCAACGAGAATTGCCATTTTTCCAGCTATACTCATAGGGATCGATGAAGTTACGGTAAAAGGTATAACGAGTCATTTCATCGTCATAGCGAATGTTGTTGTATCCCATCACACAGGTATTGGGTTGTGAAAACTCAGCTAGAATTTTTGCAGCAAATTCAGGTTCCGGAATCCCCTTTTCATTACATTCTTGTGGAGTGATTCCTGTAACCATTACAGCTTCTGGGGCGGGCAAATAATCATTGGTTTGCTTGCAATACAACATAACAGGCTCGCCAATAATATTAAAATCTGCATCGGTACGAATACCAGCAAATTGAGCAGGACGATCACTTGCCGGATTGATACCAAAACTTTCGTAATCGTAGATAAAAAAACTAAAATTGTTTGCCATAATTAAGCCAAAATTTTATCTAAATAATATAAACAGAAAATTGCTGAAAGGCTGACAAGAACACCAAACCAGTTGATTTTGCTGATTTTTTCTTTGAAGAAAAATGCACCGGTGATGGTACCTAGACAAATAACACCAATATTCATTCCCGCAAAAACTAAGGTTGGGTTTTGTCCGAAGCTTTGGTGCGCTTTAATGTAAAACAGGATATTGAAGAAATTCAACACACCTAAAATGATTCCACCAATAAAGCTTGGTACAGTCCACTGAGTACGTTTTAGGAATAAATAAAGGAACATGACACAAGCGGCTAATGAGAAAGCGATGAATAATGTGGTTGGGAATGCTCCCCCGCTTTTGGCCACTTGTTTAAATAAGATATCAATGGTGCCATAGCCAAACCAAACACCGATTAAGCCTAAAATACCTTTAAAAGTGACCGCACTTTGTTCATTCGATTTGTTCAAAATACAGAATAAACCGATGAATGCTAAAATAATGCCAACGATTTTGGGCTGACTTAATGTTTCATGGAAGATAATAAAAGAGGCAACAATCGGTAGAAATAACGATAAGCGTTGTGCTGCATCTGAACGTACGATGCCCGCAAATTCAACCGCTTTAGACATAATGATAAATACGGTTGGTAATAAAATACCTAATGCCAGGAAAATAGGTGTGCTATCACTTTGTGCTAGATATTCGGTAAATTCTAATCCTTTGAAATCAGGTTTGAGTAAGAAATAACTTAATGAAATAGCAACAATATAGTTGAATGCAATTGCTTGTTCAATAATGATATTTTTCTTGCGAGCAACTTTGAGCAATACCGATACGGCAACACTACATAGAATGGCAAAAATAAGGTTGTGCATAATTCGTCCTAAATTCTCATAAAAATCACAATAAAAAAGCGGCCAATTGCTTTGACCGCTTTAAAAAACTACTCTGTTGCGCCAAAGCCACGCAAACCAACCACATGAACTTGTTCTTGGTTGCCGGCAATCTTACGCACCAGTTTATAGGTTGTCCCTTTTTCAGGGCTGATATTCTCTGGCGCTGCGATAAGTAATTGCATATCCAAGCGTTCACAAAGTTCGAACAAGGTGGAAATAGATTTACCATCTAAACGTGCCGCTTCATCCAAGAATAATAAACGACATGGAACGATATCTTTTCCGCGAATACGGCGGCTTTCCTCTTCCCAGCTTTGTACAACCATTAATAAGATAGACATACCAGTACCGATCGCTTCACCGGTCGATAATGCCCCACTTTCAGCACGTAACCAGCCATCTGCACCACGGAAGACTTCAACTTCTAGCTCAAGGTAATTACGGTAATCTAATAATTCTTCACCGATAGTTTGTGCTGTGCGTTGGCCCATATCAATATGCGGGTTAATGCGTTGATAAAGTTTCGCAATGGCTTCAGAGAAGGTAATACGATTATCACTGAATAAATCTTGATATTCTTCCTGTTTACCTGATAGCGCATCAAGCAACATCGCATGTGTATCGCGAATATTGACTACTAAACGTACAGATTTCACTTGACCGAAGGCAATATTTTGTAAACCTTGGTTCAACATGCGAATACGATTTTGTTCACGTTGAATGGTTTTACGCATAATATTTGCCACACTTTCAGAACTGATCGCCAATTTTTTCTCACGGCCAGTCAATTCTTCTGTTAAGCGATTAAGCTCAATTTCCATTTGCTCAATTGCATCAATCGGATCATCTGTTTTAATAATATCCTGACGAATACGTTCACGAAGATGTTGATATACAGCAATGAAGAAACGGACTTTATTTTCCGGTTTACGGCTATCTTCAGAAATACGCAATGCATCGCGGAGATATTCATTATCTGCCACTGCAGTACGTAAAGCACCTAAGGCTTTATCCGACATTGAACGTAAATCATCAGCAGATAAATAAGCTAACTCACGACGATTGAGTCGTTTTTCCACATCGGAATTACGAGATAATCGGAGAACCACGCACCAGCTGACTTTCGCTGCCACAACCAATTCACGTTGAGTTTTGTAATCACGTTCTGCTTTACGAATACGTTTATTTAAGTTATCCGCTTCGCTTTCAATGAGTGTTAATTGTTTTTCGACATAAGAACGACGTTGACGGCTGGTTGAAAGTTGTTGATACAACTCATCACGGCGATTTCTTGCACGTTCCTCTGCTCCTTCATCAGCACGCACGCCCAATTCACCAATCTCAGCAATTAATTCTTTTAACAATTGATTTTTACTGTCATAAGAACTTTGCAATTGAATAAATACTTGGTTGTATTGTGCAAATTGACTTTGTTTTTGACGCAATTGTTCACGTTGAGTATCACGCTGTGTTTGTAATTGTTCCAAGCGCTGACGTAGTTGCTCATTAAGCTCTGATGTTTGTGCTTGTCCAGCATCTTCATAACTGAAGTGATTTTTACGTTGCACCACATCCGCTAAAGCAAATACACGTTGTTGTACTTGTTTTTGGCGTTCAATGGCTTGGGTTAAATCAGCTTTTAAGCGCTCATAGTTTTCTGGGTCACTTTGTAAGGTATTGGCAATCGGCTCTAATTGTGACAACGCAACGCCATGTTGACGAATAAAGCTTTCATCTTGCTCTGCGATGTCTAATTGTTCGCGGCACTCTTCAATGCGATCAAGTAATTCTTCATCAGCAAGTAAGTTAAGCTGTGGCATTAACTTGTTCAACAATTGCATTTTTTCTTTGGCATTATCCAATTTAATGCGAATTTGTTGTTCTGTGCTTGAGAATTGATTGAGCTCACGATCAATTTCATTACGCTCTTGATTGATTTCCGCCATCACCTCTTCAGGATTTGGTTGGAATGCAAGGGCTAGATGTAAGCCAACAAATTGACTAAAGTGTTCGTGTAAACGTTGACATTTTTGTACATCAAAGGCGATTTGTGCGTATTCTTCCGCAATTTCATCACGTTTAGCTTGTAATTCTTCTAAATGTTTTTCACGTGCAGCACGGCCGAATAATGGAATTTGCGGGAATTTTGAATAACGCAATTCACGATCAGATACCTGCACCACCACGCCCATTTCAAGTTCTTGGGCTGAAAGTACGCTGTCATCAAAGGCATTTGGGTCACCTTCGATTAAATATAAATCGTCTGGACAGTCTTCTAAATTAGCTAATTGTTCGCGTACCGTATTGAGATCACGCACAACAATAGCATGACGCGCTGGACCATAAAGTGCCGAGAAATAAGGTGCATCTTCAATTGGTACATCATCATATAATTCAGAAAGCAATACCCCACCAAAACGTTCTGCAAGCACATTTAAACGAGCATCTTCAGAACCATCTGGTTGGCTTAAACGAGAAATTTGCTCGTCTAATTGTTGACGTTGTTTTTCTAAATTGTCACGTTGAATAGTCAGTTCACGTTCTTTCACCAATTGTGATTGCATAAAATGCATCACATCTTGGCTATGCTCGAAGGTTTCACCACTTTGCTCTTGTAAGCGTTCTAAAGCGGCTTGAGCAGTTAACCAAGCTGGTGCTTTACGAGCATTTTCTTCGTAAAGTACGGTCAAACTTTCACGTTTTTGACGCAAGGTTGAACGGTTTTCTACTTGCTCAGCAAGTTCTTCATTCAAACTTTCAATGAGTTCTTCTTGTTCAGCGTGGTATGCTTCGAGTTCATCAGCGGTTTCTAAAGATAAATCAGCACGTTGATTAAAATCAGCCAATAATTTAACCGCACTTTGTTGTTGAGCATAGCGCTGCTCTAACTCATGTAATTTCGCGCGTAATTGCGGGGTTTGTTGTGCCTGAATTTTTTGTGTTGGATATTCACGCAATAATTCTTTAGCACTTTCCCAAGCACTTGAACGCGGCATATCACCAGCAATTTTGCACACCAACTGATAGGCTTTATCAAATTGTGATTTAGCCGCTTCAGAAATAGACATTTTATGTTCTAACTCAAGTACTTGCTCGGTTAGACTTTCTGCATGAGCAGCAAATTCAGCTTGGTAATCTTCCGCGTTTTTCACGCTTAAATCGGCTAAACCACATAAGGTTTTCGCTTTTTCAAGCGCGGCAATCGCTTGTTGATATTGCAATGCACGGGTTTGTTGTGCATCTAATGCTTGTTGATAATCCGCAAGTTGCGCACGTACTTGGTCAATTTCAAGTTCAGTTTGCTCAAATTGTGCTTGGCTTTCTTCAAGCTGTTCGGTTGCGGTTTCCACAACCATTTTTTGTTCTTCTAATTTTTCTGTAAGCTCAGCTACGTCTTCTTGATAGCGCGATACTTTTTCTTGATGACGTAACGCATTTAATACCAAGTTTAGATGGTCTGCCGCACTTTGGTGATCTACTTCTAAAGTACGTTCATTTTCTGCTAATTCTGCAGCTTCACGGCTTAAGTCAATTAAGCGATGTTGTGATAACGCTTGCTCAGCTTTTGCTTTATACCAATCACGGCGGAAACCTAAAGCCGCTTCAATATTGCCGCGGCGTTCATTGGCATTACGCATATAATCTGATGCCACATAATTAGTGGTTTCGGTGATTAAATGTTTGAATAAATCGCGGTCAGATTGCGTAACTTTAATTGCTTCAAGGGTCATGCGGTTTTCACGTAACGCACTTTCCATATCTTGGAAGGCTTTGCGCACACCAAGGTTTTCTGGCAATAAGTAATCACGTAAAGAACGAGTAATAGCACTGGAAATACCGCCGTATAAAGACGCTTCGATTAATTTATAGAATTTGCTACGATCAGAGGCACTACGTAAGCGTTTTGGAATAATACCCAAATCAAACATCATGCCGTGATAATCGGTGATGGAATGATATTGCTTAAATTGCGCACCAAGATTTTCAATTTTGTCTTTTAATTCATTTAAATTGAGTACACGTGCTTGACGCTCACCGACTGTTTCGGTGAAAAGTGCGGTCGGATTTAAGGATAATTCTACACCTTGAATCGAGAACGTTTTTAAATCGACTTTCTTATCACGACCTGCGATTTGTTGCAGACGCACACCTACGAGAATTCGTTGGTGACGGGAATTGATGGTATCCAATACTGCATAACACACACCTGGACGTAATTTACCGTGTAAGCCTTTATCACGAGAGCCGCCTGTTGAGCCTGCTTCTGTGGTATTACGGAAATGCAATAAGGTTAAGTCTGGAATTAATGCAGTGACAAAACCCGCCATGGTTGTAGATTTACCAGCACCATTACCACCCGAAAGTGTGGTTACCAATTCATCCAAATCAAAGGTACGGGCAAAGAAACCATTCCAGTTAATTAAGGTTAGTGAACGGAATTTACCTCGTTCTACCCCATTATGTTGGTTTAATACAGGAGCAATAAATTCTTCTTCAACCTGTTCGGTTGATTGCTCAGGTTCGTCTTGATAGATTTCGTTTTCAAGTTCTAATACATCAGACATTATTCTTGTTCTCCTGCATCATCAAATTCTTCATCAATTTCGACCGCACTTTCTTCATCATCAAGGCCATCAGCATGACTTGCTGCTTTTGCTTGTTTTTCCAATTCGAGAGATTGCGGTGTGGCTGCTTCCCCATCACGAATTAAGCGAGCTTGCGCTTCTAATGGATCATCGCCAGAACGTACTTCAGCCCCAAAACGGAAAACTGATTCTGAAATAGTAAATTTACCGCTATGCTGTTCACCTACGGTATGAATCATGCCTAAACGGCGTAAACGGCCGATCGCTGCACGTACTTTTTCAGCTAATTTTTGCTTATCCAAATCCGAACCGCTGGAACGTTGATTGACGGCTTTCAATAATTTACCTTCGTCTGCTAAATTCAGTAATTCATCATAAACTTCTTGTGTACTGAAGATACCTTGCTGTGCTAAACGTTCTGGGCTTAAATACAAATAGCAAAGTACCTTCCCTACTAACATTTCTAATTCGGAAAGCACTGAACGGGCAATTAACGTCGTCGCTTTCGGACGTAAATAGAAAAAGCCTTCCGGTGCACGAATTAATTCCACGTTGTAACGGCGATAAAAACCATCCAACTCATTTTGGAAATCCATCAAAAAAGCATGATTATCTAATTGATCTGTGCTGATATGGCGACCTGAACGCAGTAAGCTGTCCACTGCCGGGAAAATAGGATTTGCAATGGCATTTGCCAATTTCGGGGAAATTACATCTTGAATATCTGTCATGGTTAATTTCTCATTTTATGAATTCATTTTTGGGTAAGCCACGAAATTAATATTTATCAATCACATGTGCTTGCACTTCTGCGCCGTAATCGTTAATTTCCTGCCATTGCGGATAAATACCGGCTAAATCATCATTTGCCATACCTAAACGCACTGCTTGATCCACAATAATACGTGCCACATCAAAATGACGGGAAAGTGGATAAGCTTCTAATTGTTCTTTTAAGACTAAACTTAAATCAATTGGACAATTATTTTCACGGTATTGAATTAATAAGCCTTGCATATGCTCGACGATTTGATCATGTAAATCGGCCAAAGATTCATATTGCAACTCTTCAGGTAATTCACCCAATGCATCATCTTCACGTAATACCATTTCTTCATCTCGCAGATCGACCAAACGTTCCGCTTGAGCTGTCCACAAGAACCAAGGATGATCGAAATAGCTGTGGATAGAATTACGCAAGCGTTGTGAGAATACACGATTTTTATCCATATCAATGGCGGTACGGATAAATTTATGCACGTGACGGTCATAACCAATCCATAAATCGATGGCTTGTTGCCCCCAGCTAATAATACGGTCTAGCTTGGATTGCAAATCAGTAATTAATTGTTCAATAAAGTAGAGCTCATCATGGCCTATCACACAATCTTGAATACGTAATAATTGTGCCTGTAACTTATCACCTGCTGCATTTAAGGTGTCTTGTAACTCACGTAAATTGCCTGAGGTTTCATCTAATAAACGTTCACAGCTAGAAATTGCTGCCTGCCAATCTTTGGTAAGTAAATTTGCAATTTCTTCTTTAATGCTTTGTTGATTTTCATCCATCACGCGTTGTGA
>CAKQTN010000016.1:0-17941 GCA_934276625.1 uncultured Haemophilus sp. | reverse complement strand
GCTTCACAACAGCGCGTCGTTGTGTGGGGCGTATTATAGGCATTTCAGATGCCTTTGCAAGATCTTTTTGTAAAAAATGTAAATTTTTTTGCTATTTGCTTACAAACTCACCAACATGATGAGAAAAAATCATTTTAAAACGGTAATTCCATCAAATCCCCAGAGAGCCAACGCTTGTTCTAATTGGTGTTTATTCTCTACATCCTGCGTACAAAAAACCTGATTTTTCATCTCTAATTTTGACCGCACTTCTAATTTATCAAGTAAGAACTGCAACCGCTTGGCAATAGCAAATCCTGGATCCATAAAATTCTTCACTTGAGGTAAGCAAATTTGAATTTCATCTTTAATTAAAGGGAAATGGGTACAGCCTAAACAAATCGTATCTAAATTCTCTATTAATGCCCAGGGACTTAATTCATTTTTCAATGCAATCAAATCAACCGATTTCCCTTGGATTTTATGCTCCGCGATTTCAACCAATTTAGTGGAGCCTAATCGTTCAACTATACAATGGGTGGCAAACTGATGGATAAGATCATTAACATAAGGGCGTTTAACCGTGCCCTTTGTCGCCAATAGACCAATATGTTTCGTTTGTGAGATTTCTGCTGCTGGCTTAATGGCTGGCACGGTGCCTACAATCGGAATAGAAAATTGTTCACGTAAAGGCGGTAACACCACCGTACTCGCGGTATTACAAGCAATCACAATGGCATCAAGTGGATAATCCTGATTAATTTTTTTACAAATATCCAATGTTCGCTGAATGATTGTTTCTTCTGATTTTTCTGAATAAGGAAAGCCTGCATTGTCAAAGCAATACAAATAATGGTTATCTGGCATCAGCTTTTTCGCTTCTCGATAAACGCTTAAGCCCCCCATTCCAGAATCAAAGAAAAGTACCGTTGATTTATTCATTTATAAAACTCTTTCAAAAATAACCGCACTTTAGGCATTCGAATAAATTTCTCGATTATTTAGCCAACGGCGGATTAAACTTTCTGCCACATCCGGATATTTTACAATTAATGCCTTAGCATAATGTTGAACGGTTGGAATCATTTTACGATCGCGCATCAAATTCGCCACTTTAAATTCGGCGATCCCTGTTTGTTTAGTACCTAACACCTCACCTGGACCGCGAATTTCTAAATCTTTCTCTGAAATTACAAAGCCATCTTGGCTATCACGCAATACCTGTAAACGTTTTTGCGACACTTTACCCAACGGCGGTTTATACATTAGGACACAAAAAGACGCCGTACTGCCACGCCCTACTCGTCCACGTAACTGATGGAGTTGTGATAAGCCCAAACGCTCTGCATTCTCAATGATCATTAGACTGGCATTCGGCACATCTACGCCCACTTCGATCACAGTTGTAGCCACAAGCAAATCGAGCTCTGCATTTTTAAAGGCAGCCATAATATCTTGTTTTTCTTGCGGTTTCATTCGCCCATGTACAAGGCCAATTTTAAGCATCGGCAAGGCTTTCGTTAAATCTTCCCAAATGGCCTCGGCTGCTTGCGCTTCTAGCACTTCAGACTCATCAATTAACGTACAAACCCAATAAGCCTGACGTTTTTCATTAATACAGGCATTTTTGACTCGAGCAACGATTTCATCACGACGCTCTTCTGAAATAACCACTGTCGTAATCGGTGTTCTACCTGGAGGTAATTCATCAATAATCGACGTATCAAGATCAGCATAAACCGTCATCGCTAATGTTCTTGGGATTGGTGTTGCTGTCATAATCAGTTGATGTGGATAAAATCCTGCTTTTTCACCTTTTTTTCGCAACATCAAACGTTGATGCACACCAAAACGATGCTGTTCATCAATAATCACCAAGGCTAAATCAGCAAATTCTACTTCTTCTTGGAATAAAGCATGTGTGCCCACTACCATTTGTACCGCACCGGACTTAATTTTTTCCAATTCCGCTTGGCGAGCTTTTCCTTTTACCTTACCCGCTAACCAGCCTACTTCAATACTAAAAGGTTCTAACCAACGGCGGAAATTATTTGCATGCTGTTCCGCTAAAATCTCTGTTGGCGCCATTAAAGCCACTTGTTTGCCATTATCAATCGCTAATAAGGCGGCTAAGGCTGCCACTAACGTTTTCCCCGAACCTACATCCCCTTGAACAAGTCGCATCATCGGATAATTTTTTGCTAAATCCTGATCAATATCTGCTACTACTCTATTTTGAGCATTCGTTGGTTGAAAAGGTAAAGAAGCTAGAAAACGTTGCTTCAAATCAGTTTGATAATGCAATGGCAACGCTAAAAACTGCTGCGTACCCAACCGCACTTTTTGCATCGCAAGATTATGAGCAAGAAGCTCTTCAAAGATAAGTCGTTGCTGTGCGGGATGTTGTCCTTTCTCCAAAATATCTAATGAGATATCTGGCGGCGGACGATGCAGAAATCGAATAGCCTCCTTTAAGCTAAAAGGATGTGGATTAAATTCATTAGGTAAAATTTCCGTTAATTGGATTTTATCGAGTAAAGCCAATGCTTGATCGGTTAGCTTACGTAATGAATTTTGTTTTAAACCTTCCGTTGTGGAATAAATAGGCGTGAGCGTTTCCTCTAAAACCAATGGCGCATTATCCCGTATGATTTGATATTCAGGATGATGAATTTCTGCCATAAAACGCCCGCGTTTAATTTCACCAAACGCTTTGACGCGCGTACCAATCTGAAAACTGTTTTTCATCCCCGCATTAAAATTGAAAAAACGGAGCATAATCTTGCTCGTTCCATCAGAAAGACTTACGGTTAAAATAGGACGGCGCCCAAAGGCAACTTCACAGGTTTGGACAACCCCTTCAATGGTGGCATATTGTTCAGGACGAAGATCAGCAATGGGTGTTATTCTCGTGCGATCTTCATAACGGATAGGTAAATGAAAAAGCAAGTCTTGGAGATTATGAATTCCAAGACGGCTTAATTTATCGGAGATTGCCGCGCCTACACCAGATAAAGTGGTTAGGGGAACGGCATCGAGAAGTTGCGTGCTCATTATGCTTCATTAATATTGCGCTTCAAACGAATCACACTGGTAATTTGTTTGATTTTTCGCATAATGTTTTCTAAATGATAGATATCTCTCGCGCCAACTTGGATAATGACTAATAGCAGATTATTCTCTAATTCTTCCGTCCAAATACTTTGAATATTACTTTCACAAGTCGCGACCGCTGTCATGAGGCTACCTAATACATTTTGTTCATTAAGCATTTCAATGTGTAATTCAGCATCAAAATTGACCGCACTTTCAGCCTCTTCCCATTTTGCCGCGGTGAAATCTTTGGCATTACCTGACGTTAAATTAGAACAAGCTTGATGATGTACAACCACACCTTTCTTCGCCGTACTTAATGCCACGATCGGATCACCCGGAATTGGATGACAACATTGAGCGAAAGACGCTTTCATTTCGCCATCTCGGCTCAATGTTAGTGTACTTTGTGTATTTTCAGACACACCATCCACATCAATTTCAATAGCTTCATCCATTAATTGATGAGCAATGACACTCGACATTTGGTTACCTACGCCGATTTCCTCAAAAAGCTCATTGAGGCTTGAGAGATTCAATTCATTTAGTAACGCTTGGATTTTCTCTTCAGAAACCTCAGAGAGATAATGTGGTTTTAGGGCCATTTCTAGCTGTTTTTTACCAGTTTGAACGGCATCATCTGCACGCAATAATTTTAAGAAATGACGAATACGAGTTCTTGCACGAGCAGTTACTACAAAGTTTAACCAGCTAACGTTTGGATGAGTATTTTCACTGGTCACAATCTCAACGGTTTGACCAGACTCTAAAGCTTGTGATAACGGATAAGGTTTATGCTCTACTACTGCCGCAACACAATGATTTCCCACATCAGAATGCACTGCATAAGCAAAATCGACAGCTGTTGCGCCCATTGGTAATTCAACGATACGACCTTTCGGCGTAAAGACATAGATTTCTTTCGGGAAAAACTCAGATTTTACGTTCTCAATAAACTCAAAGGAGTTACCCACGTTTTGTTGAATATCCACTAAGCTTTGCAACCAACGTTGCGCACGTACTTGAGCGGTGGTGCTATCGTTTTTACCACCTTCTTTATACACCCAATGGGCGGTAACTCCCATTTCAGCAACCTGTTCCATTTCTTCAGTCTGAAGATGAACTTCTACGGGCACCCCATGAGGGCCAATCATTGACGTTTGCAGTGCTTGGTAGCCATTTGCACGAGGCACAGCAATATAATCTTTCACTTTACCAGGGCGAGGTTTATACAAACTATGCATTTGCCCCAACCCGCGATAGCAATCATCAACCGAATTCACAATAACGCGGAAAGCATAAATATCCATAATAGAATGGAATTTCTGATCTTTCGTGCGCATTTTTTGGTAAATTTTATAGAGATGTTTTTCACGTCCCCAAATACGATTTGTAATGCCTACATTATCAAGACGTTGTGAAATATCATTAGATATGCGTTGAATCAATTCTTGACGAGAACCACGCGCTTGTTCGACGAACTTTTTAAGTACTTCATAACGGCGGGGGTGCATAGCTTCAAAAGATAAATCTTCTAATTCATTCTTGATATGTTCGATGCCTAAACGGTGGGCTAAGGGACAGTAAATCTCTAGAGTTTCTTTTGCGATACGACGGCGTTTATCCGGACGCAATGAACCCAACGTTCGCATATTATGGGTACGGTCAGCCAGTTTGATTAAGACGACGCGAATATCTCGAGTCATCGCTAAAATCATTTTGCGGAAGTTTTCAACCTGTGCTTCTTGGCGGGTACGGAATTTCAATTTATCTAGTTTCGATACGCCGTCAACAATTTCGGCTACGCTAGCACCAAATTCATCTTTTAATTGGGATTCGGTATAAGGGGTATCTTCGATAACATCATGCAATAATGCAGCCATGATTGCTTCATGGTCTAAATGCATTTCCGCAATAATTGAAGCTACTGCAACAGGGTGAGTAATGTAAGGTTCGCCGCTTGAGCGAAATTGTCCTTCGTGAGCATCTCGCGCAATGACGAATGCACGTTTGATTAATTCAATTTTATCGGCGGGCAAATACCCCTGAATAATTCGATCTAAATCTGCAAACAATTCCAAAGGACACCTGACTTTTTGTAGAGAGAAAGACTAGGCGATCAAAATAGCTTTAATTTTGACCGCACTTTAATGAGATTATTCTGCGATTAACGCTACAGCCACTTCTTCGCTACGTTGAGAAGCTGCCGCATCTAAATACTCTTTTGCATCCATGATTTCTTGGTTGATTAACCCTTTTTCGATTTCACGTAATGCGATTACAGTTGGTTTATCGTTATCTTCCGGCACTAACGGCTCACTTTGATGTAACTCTAATTGTCTCGCACGACGAGCGGCGGTTAAAATTAAATCAAAACGGTTACCAATTTTTTCTACTGCATCTTGCACAGTCACTCGAGCCATGTTTTACTCCGATGTTAAAAATAATGTCTATAAAGGGAAAATATTGTACTCAATTCAAGCTTATTTTGCTAGTAGCTGATGAATTAAGTCCGCATTTTCTGTTTGTTGATAAGCTTTGGTCAAGCGTTCTGCCTGCAAAATGCTTTGTAAATCTGCCAATGCCTGTTCAAAATTATCATTCACAATCACGTAATCATATTCATCATAATGCGAAATTTCGCTGATTGCTTTTGACATTCGCTCAGCAATGACCTCTTTGCTATCCTGTCCGCGTCCAACCAAGCGACGCTCCAATTCTGGCAATGATGGAGGCAAAATAAAAATGCTTTTTACAGAAGGTACTTTTTGACGAATTTGCTGTGCACCTTGCCAATCAATATCTAAAAACACATCAATACCTTTAGCCAAGTTTTCTTCAATTGCTGGCAATGAAGTGCCGTAATAATTACCGCCAAACACTTTTGCATATTCTAAGAAGTGGCCTTTTTCAATTAAGGTTTCAAATTCTTCTACTGAAACAAAATAATAATGCACACCATGACTTTCGCCTGGTCGAGGTGAACGCGTTGTGTGTGAAATGGACACCATTTTTTTCGTGCCTTGATTTTTTTCTAATAACGCGGAAATTAATGATGACTTGCCCGCCCCACTCGGTGCAGAAAGAATATATAAATTACCTTGAGACATAATTGAAACCTCTTATTGTTGTTTGTTTTTATTATACAAAAAGAAAATGAAAAGTGCGGTCAAATTTTCATTTGTTTTACCAAATTGTTAAAAAGTGATCGAGATCACAAAAAAGTGGTATATACCCTTTTTTTTATCAAAATGCCCATGCTATAATCCACGAGAACTCGTTAGAGCAACGATTTTGTTTAACTTAAAAAATAGAAGGTGAAAATCTTATGGCTATTAAAATTGGTATCAACGGTTTCGGCCGTATCGGTCGTATCGTATTCCGTGCAGCACAACATCGCGATGACATCGAAGTTGTAGGTATCAACGACTTAATCGACGTTGAATACATGGCTTACATGTTGAAATACGATTCAACTCACGGTCGTTTTGACGGTACTGTTGAAGTTAAAGACGGTAACTTAGTCGTAAACGGTAAAACTATCCGTGTTACTTCTGAACGTGATCCTGCAAACCTTAACTGGGGTGCGATCGGCGTTGATGTTGCAGTTGAAGCAACAGGTTTGTTCTTAACTGATGAAACAGCACGCAAACACATCACTGCTGGTGCGAAAAAAGTCGTATTAACTGGTCCTTCTAAAGATAGCACACCAATGTTCGTACGTGGTGTAAACTTTGGTGCATACGCAGGTCAAGATATTGTGTCTAACGCTTCTTGTACTACAAACTGTTTAGCACCTTTAGCACGTGTTGTTCACGAAACTTTCGGTATCAAAGATGGTTTAATGACTACTGTTCACGCAACAACAGCGACTCAAAAAACTGTTGATGGTCCATCAGCTAAAGACTGGCGTGGTGGTCGTGGTGCATCACAAAACATCATCCCTTCATCTACCGGTGCTGCGAAAGCTGTTGGTAAAGTATTACCAGCATTAAACGGTAAATTAACTGGTATGGCGTTCCGTGTTCCTACTCCAAACGTATCTGTAGTTGACTTAACTGTAAACTTAGAAAAACCAGCAACTTACGAACAAATCAAACAAGCAATCAAAGATGCAGCTGAAGGTAAAACTTTCAACGGCGAATTAAAAGGCGTTTTAGGTTACACTGAAGATGCAGTAGTTTCTACAGACTTCAACGGTTGTGCTTTAACTTCTGTATTTGATGCTGATGCGGGTATCGCATTAACTGACTCTTTCGTTAAATTAGTATCTTGGTACGATAACGAAACTGGTTACTCAAACAAAGTATTAGACTTAGTTGCACACGTATACAACTACAAAGGCTAATCAAAATAGCTAAAAAATTAACCGCTCTTTTTAGAGCGGTTTTTTTATTTCTAATCAATTTAGATTTTCTCAATATTTTATATATTCTTTATTGCTCATTTGAATATAATAATAGAAAAATAAATATGTCTATTATTTATTCTATATTCACAAAATAATAACATTTTACTAGATTTTAAATTTATTTAGTTTATATTAGCGTACAGTTGTTCGCTCAAATAAGGCTTATATGAATTTAGAACGTCATTTCGTCAATCGAATTCGCCAGCAGGCAAAAACTCGTCAAAATGCAACCGCACTTCGCCATAAAATTAATGGCTTGTGGAAAGATATTTCGTGGAACGCATTCCAACAACAGCTTGATCAGCTTTCATTAGCTTTTCTTGCTTGCAATATTCAAGTACAAGATAAAATTGCAATTTTTGCGCACAATATGTCACGTTGGACAATCGCAGATATTGCGGCACTTCAAGTCCGAGCTATCACCGTTCCCATTTATGCAACCAATACGGCACAACAGGCAGAATTTATTTTAAATCATGCCGATGTCAAAATTCTGTTTGTTGGCGATCAAGAACAATATGATCAAGCGTTAGAAATTGCACATCAGTGTCCACAATTACAAAAAATTGTGGCCATGAAAGAAAAAATTCAACTGACAGAAACTACCCTTTCCTACCATTGGGACGATTTAATTCAATTAGGTACAGCAGAATTTCAGGCTGAATTTGAAACTCGCTTAGCAAATAAAACGATGGATGATTTATTCACGATCATCTACACCTCTGGCACAACAGGTGAACCGAAAGGCGTAATGCTCGATTACAATAACTTGGCGCATCAACTTGAAGCCCATGATATTGCATTAGATGTTAATCAAGATGAGGTTTCACTTTCTTTTTTACCATTTAGCCACATTTTTGAGCGTGCTTGGGTTGCCTATGTGTTACATCGGGGAGCAATCCTTTGTTATCTCGAAGACACCAATCAAGTACGTGAAGCATTAACGGAAGTGCACCCGACCTTTATGTGTGCGGTACCACGTTTCTATGAAAAAATTTATTCTGCCGTGCTTGATAAAGTACAAAAAGCCCCTTTTATTCGTCAGATGATTTTCCATTGGGCAATTGCAGTGGGACAAAAACGTTTTGATCTTCTCTCTCAAAATAGAAAAGTCCCCTTCTTCTTGCAAAAACGCTATGCACTTGCCGATAAACTGGTGCTGTCTAAACTGCGTTCATTGTTAGGCGGACGAATTAAAATGATGCCTTGCGGTGGTGCAAAATTAGAACCAACCATTGGGCTTTTCTTCCATAGTATTGGGATTAATATCAAACTCGGTTATGGCATGACTGAAACCACGGCAACTGTTTCTTGTTGGGATGATCATCATTTTAATCCAAATTCTATCGGTAAACTGATGCCAAACGCCGAAGTTAAAATTGGTGAAAATAACGAGATTCTGGTTCGTGGCGGTATGGTGATGAAGGGGTACTATAAAAAGCCTGAAGAAACTGACCAAGCCTTCACCGAAGATGGTTTCTTGAAAACAGGAGATGCCGGTGAGTTTGATGCTGAAGGTAATTTATTTATTACCGATCGTATTAAAGAATTGATGAAAACCTCTAACGGCAAATACATTGCTCCACAATATATCGAAGGTAAAATCGGTAAAGATAAATTTATCGAACAAATTGCGATTATTGCCGATGCCAAAAAATATGTTTCAGCCCTAATCGTGCCTTGTTTTGATAGCGTAGAAGAATATGCGAAAAAACTGAATATTAAGTATCAAGATCGCATGGAATTACTCAAACACTCTGAAATTATTAAAATGTTTGAGAAGCGCATCGAAAGCCTCCAAAAAGAATTGGCGCACTTCGAACAAGTGAAGAAATTTACGCTACTCTCTCAAGCATTTAGCGTAAAACTTGGTGAAATCACCCCTACGCTCAAATTACGCCGAAAAGTGATTATGGAACGCTATCGTCATATTATTGACTCGATGTATTCCAACAACAAAGAAAATAAGGAAAATAAAGAATAAAAAAGGCGGTGAATTTTCACCGCACTTTTTATTTTCACTAAAGCCATTTATTCGACTTCTACTAGTACGCCTGCTTGACGAGGTTTCAATACGCCTACCTCACTAAGCTCAATACCGGCTTTTTTCGCAATCTCTAAAATTTCCGCTTCACTTTCTGGTTTAACCGCAATCAACAAACCACCTGAAGTTTGTGGATCGCAAAGTACCGCCTTTTGATAATCGGTAAGAGGACCGATTTTATGTCCATAGCTTTCAAAGTTACGGTTGGTTCCACCTGGTACACAACCTTCTGCAATATAATCTGCTACGCCATCTAATAATTTAATTTTATCAAAATGCACAACTGCATTAAGATTTGAGCCTTCACAGATTTCAGCCAAGTGTCCTAACAAACCAAAACCCGTTACATCCGTCATAGCTGTTACGCCTGCAACTTCTGCAAATTGACTACCAATCAGATTCATTTGGCACATCGCCGCTGTTGCCAATCCTTGATGTTCAGGTTTTAATTTACCTTTTTTCTCTGCAGTAGTCAGCACACCGATACCCAATGGTTTCGTCAAATAAAGCTTACAACCCGCTTCTGCCGAGGCATTACGTTTTACACGATCGGTAGCAATAACCCCTGTTACTGCTAAACCAAAAATAGGTTCTGGCGCATCAATCGAGTGTCCACCCGCTAGCGAAATCCCTGCTTGATGACAAGCAAAACGACCACCATCAACTATTTTCTGAGCCACTTCTGGTGGCAATTTATTAATCGGGAAGCCTAGAATGGCAATAGCCATAATTGGCTTACCGCCCATTGCGAAAATATCACTAATGGCATTGGTTGCAGCAATGCGACCAAAATCAAAAGGATCGTCCACAATCGGCATGAAGAAATCCGTGGTACTAATAATTGCAGTACCATTACCAAGATCATAAACCGCAGCATCATCCGCTGTTTCGTTACCGACCAATAAATTGGGATCAGCAAATTTTTCGAGTTTAGTCTGTAAAATTGTCCCTAACACCTTAGGCGAAATTTTACAACCTCAACCTGCGCCGTGGCTGTATTGTGTTAAACGAATCTCATCTGTCATATTCAATCCTTTGTAAAAATAACGTACTTCTTAAACAAAAGAGCGGTTAGAAAAAGCCACATTTAAGAGGCCAATTTCTCTACTTTTGCTTGTTTAATCATATTATCGCTGACTTCTAAAATAGTAATTCGTAAGCCATCGATTTCACAAACGGTTCCTTCATCAGGAATATCCTCAAGATGTTCGAGAATCAAACCATTAAAGGTTCGAGCGTCTTCTGTATCCAATTCCCAACCAAACATTTTATTCAAATCTCGAAGATTTGCCGAACCTTCAATAATCATTGAGCCATCAGATTGTTGCACCACTTCTTGTTCAATAGTCGGTGCAGTAGTGGTTGTAAAATCACCTACAATTTCTTCTAAAATATCTTCAAGCGTGACTAATCCTTTAATGTCGCCATATTCATCCACCACTAAACCGATACGTTCTTTTTTCGTACGGAAATTCGCTAATTGTGTTTTCAATGGTGTCCCTTCTGGAATGAAGTACACTTCATCGACGGCACGTAGTAAAGTTTCTTTGGTGAATTCATTTTTTTCTAATAACAAACGAAATGCTTCACGCACACGTAAAATCCCTAATACTTGCTCATCAAGGCTGCCTTTATACAACACAATTCGGTTGTGTGGTGCATGATTAAGCTGGCGCATAATGGCTTTCCAATCGTCATCAATATCAATCCCTGCTATTTCATTACGTGGCACCATTATATCGTCGACAGTCACGGTTTCCATATCTAAAATAGAGAGCAACATTTGTGGATGCTGTTCATCCGGTGTGGCTTCTCCCGCTTCTGATACAATACTACGGAGTTCTTCACGACTAATCACTTGCTTTTGCATATCAGGTTTTAAACCCACCATTCGCATTAACGTTTTCGTGAAAATATTCATTAACCAAACTAGCGGATAAAATATTTTTAATAGTAAGACCAAGATATGACTTGAAAATAATCCCACCTTTTCAGGGTGCATTGCCGCGACGGTTTTAGGGAAAATTTCAGAAAAAACAAGCATCACAAAGGTTAATAAACCTGTTGCAATAGCCACACCCGCATCGCCATATAAACGCATACCAATCATGGTTGCAATAGCTGAAGCACTGATGTTAACAAGGTTATTAAAGATCAGAATAAAACTTAATAAGGTATCAGGCTTTTCGAGCAGTTTTTCTGCTTTTTGCGCGCCTTTATTACCTTGTTCCGCCATAAAACGAAGGCGATATTTATTGAGAGAGAGTAATCCGGTTTCTGAGCCGGAAAAATAGGCTGATAAAACTAAACAAATAATGAGTGTAATAAATAAAGTACTAAGGGGGATACTGTCCAAGGGTAAATCCTTTTGTTCGTTAATCAACAAAAAGTGCGGTCATTTTTTACCGCACTTTTTACTTGTTCTTTGATTCTTGCTAAATCAAACGGCTACCAAAATAGCCAATGGTGAGCAGAATGATACCCGAAATTGCGTAAATAATCATCCTTTTTCCACGCCATCCTAATCGCCAATGGCCAAAACAAGCAATACCAAAACTAATCCAAGCAAGGAAAGAAAAAATCGCTTTGTGTAGATTTTCTGGGGTCACTGCTTGCAATACATGATAAGTGCCAGAAATTAAAGTGAGGGTCAGTAATGCTTCACCCATTGCAAATAAACAAAAGAAATGACGTTCAACTGCCATTAATGGTGGAATTGCTGGCGAAAATTGAATTTTACGCTTTTTCAAATTACGGTCTAACCACACCAATTGGATCACATAAAGCGTTGCAATAAAACAAACCGCATAGGTAAAGAGCGACAAACCAATATGGAATAACATCAATGTATTTTGATTAAGCATTTGAATAATGTGGCTTGATAAGAATGTGGCAAAGATCAAGCTAATGATCGAAAACGCATACACTATCGGTAAAACAAACCACATCGTGGAGACAAGAAACATTGAAAGCGTCGCTAAGGCAGCAATAATTACGCTCATTAAGGAAGCGATTTCCATTAGCGTAAAACGTTGCCCGGAGGCCAAATTCTCTAACAAAGGGAACGTACTGACTGCATGCAGAACAATTGCTACAAGTGCGGTCAGAAAAAACGGGATTTTACTTTGACTCAACTTCCCTTCTGATGAGTTCATCAAAAACGGGGCGATCAACAATAAACTAAGAATGTAAAAAATAATCGAAAAAAGGGCAAACCACATAATGCTTTCTCTTTACTAGGAATTATTCTTATTTTAACGGATCTTTTCTCTAGATCGCCATAATTTTATTTGAAATGATGAAAAACGCCCAAATTTCGGTATAATCACGGCAATTTTTTAAGAAAAAACAGGATTTAAAATGTTTGAGAATTTATCGGATCGCCTTTCCAAAACGCTACGTAACATTAGCGGGAAAGGGCGTTTAACTGAAGATAATATTAAAGAAACCCTACGCGAAGTGCGTATGGCGTTATTAGAAGCTGACGTTGCTTTGCCTGTCGTACGTGAATTTATCACTAAAGTAAAAGAAAGCGCGCTAGGCGAAGAAGTCAATAAAAGTTTAACACCAGGCCAAGAGTTCTTAAAAATCGTTCAACGTGAACTCGAAAAAGCCATGGGGGAAGCCAATGAGAGCTTAAACCTAGCAACACAACCACCTGCAGTTATTTTAATGGCGGGTTTACAAGGTGCGGGTAAAACCACCAGCGTGGGTAAATTAGCAAAATTCCTGCGCGAACGTCATAAAAAGAAAGTGCTAGTGGTCTCTGCCGACGTATACCGTCCTGCAGCGATCAAACAACTTGAAACCTTAGCGCAATCTGTTGGCGTGGATTTCTTCCCATCTGATGTTAAACAAAAACCGGTAGAGATTGCCAAAGCGGCACTTGCTGACGCCAAACTCAAATTCTACGATGTGTTAATTGTGGATACCGCGGGTCGCTTACACGTTGATAGCGAGATGATGGATGAAATCAAGCAAGTTCATGCAACATTAAATCCAATCGAGACTCTCTTCACGGTTGATGCAATGACCGGTCAAGATGCAGCAAATACAGCTAAAGCCTTCAACGAAGCCTTGCCACTTACTGGGGTTATATTAACCAAAGTGGATGGTGATGCGCGTGGCGGTGCGGCCTTATCTATTCGTCAAATCACGGGCAAACCGATTAAATTCCTTGGTGTGGGTGAAAAAACAGAAGCCCTTGAGCCATTCCATCCTGATCGCGTAGCATCGCGTATTTTAGGCATGGGCGATGTACTTTCCCTTATCGAAGATCTTGAACGTTCAGTGGATCGCGAAAAAGCGGAAAAAATGGCACAGAAATTCAAGAAAGGTGATGATTTCACCTTAGACGATTTCCGTGAACAGCTCCGTGAGATGAAAAAAATGGGCGGTATGATGTCAATGCTTGAAAAATTACCGGGTGCGAAAAACTTACCGGATCATGTCAAAAATCAAGTAGATGACAAAATGTTTATCAAAATGGAAGCCATCATTAATTCCATGACCTTAAAAGAACGTGCCAATCCAGACATTATCAAAGGATCTCGCCGTCGTCGTATTGCATTAGGTTCCGGTACACAAGTTCAAGATGTGAATAAGTTGCTGAAACAATTTGATGAAATGCAACGTATGATGAAAAAAATGCGTAAAGGCGGAATGGCGAAAATGATGCGTGGTATGCAAGGCTTAATGGGCGGAGGCGGCTTAGGTGGCCTTGGCGGTTTAGGTGGCATGTTTAAACGTTAATCCCCTCTTCAAATAAAGTGCGGTCAAAAATCAATAGGTTTTTGGCCGTTTTTTTTATCTTTTTAGTTAGCATTTCCTATTACCCGATTAAATTACTCAGTTTTAGGTAATATTTTCATCAATCGATAGCCGATATAATTGCTCAAGTATTTTACTTCGCGTAAAATCTAGCCCTTGATGGCTATTCTCGGAAAGTTAACCATCATGGCATCATATTTTTTAATCATCTAGGAGTGATAAAATGGGACAGTATAAAAAGTTCTGGTACCTATTAGTCGCCGTATTAATTGGAGCATTCTCCATCCTCGGCTACTATGGGTTCGAAGTTTATCGTGAAGCACCACCAATTCCGCAACAATATGTTTCTGAATCTGGCGAAAAAGTGATTACTCACGATGATATTTTACATGGTCAAACCGCTTGGCAAACCACTGGTGGTATGCAAGTGGGATCTGTTTGGGGTCATGGGGCATACCAAGCACCAGACTGGACAGCAGATTGGCTTCACCGTGAATTAACTAACTGGTTGGATATTACAGCGAACCAAGAATTTGGTAAAAACTTCGGTGATTTAAATGATGAACAACAAACGTTATTAAAAGCGCGTCTAACCAAAGAATATCGTGGTAGCAAAGTTGAAAACGGTACCGTTGTGCTTTCAAACACCCGTTTAGCGGCAATGGAAAAAACAGCACAATACTACATCTCTTTATACGGTGATGATCCTGCAACCAAAGTGACTCGTGAACACTTTGCGATGAAGGATAATACTCTTCCTGATTTACACGCTCGTAAAGACTTAGCTAAATTCTTCTTCTGGACCGCATGGACTGCATCTGCTGAACGTCCAAATACTCACGCAAGTTACACCAACAACTGGCCACACGAGCCGTTAATTAATAACGTGCCAACACCAGAAAACGTCATTTGGTCTATTGCGAGTGTGGTATTCCTCATCGCAGGTATTGGTTTCGTAGTATGGATTTGGTCATTCAAAAAACGTGAAGATGAAAAAGAACCACCAACACCTGAGTTCGATCCACTCACAAAATTACAACTAACCCCTTCTCAACGTTCATTAGGTAAATACCTCTTCACTGTGCTTGCACTTTTCCTCTTGCAAGTCACATTAGGTGCTGTTGTTGCACACTACACAGTTGAAGGTCAAGAGTTCTATGGTATTGATATTTCTCAATACTTCCCGTATTCATTAGTGCGTACATGGCATATTCAAGCAGCCTTATTCTGGATTGCTATGGCATTCCTTGCGGGTGGTTTATTCCTTGCACCAATCATTAATGGCGGTAAAGATCCTAAATTCCAAAAATTGGGCGTGGATGTTTTATACTGGGCATTAGTAGTATTAGTGGTGGGTTCATTCACTGGTAGCTACTTAGCGATTGCGCATATTCTTCCTGAAGAATGGAGCTTTATGTTCGGTCACCAAGGCTATGAATTCATTGACTTAGGTCGTTTCTGGCAAGCTGTGAAATTTGCAGGCATCTTGTTCTGGTTAGTCTTAATGCTTCGCGGCACAGTGAATGCGTTCAAACAACCAGGTGACAAAAACTTATTGGCATTATTCTTCGCTTCCGTAATTGCAATTGGTTTATTCTATGGCCCTGCATTATTCTATGGCGAACACACTCACATTTCTGTGATGGAATACTGGCGTTGGTGGGTAGTTCACCTATGGGTAGAAGGCTTCTTCGAAGTATTCTCTGTAGCTGCACTTTCATTCATCTTCGTAAGTTTAGGTTTAGTTTCACGTCGTACTGCGACTGTGGCAACCATTACTGAAGCAGCATTGTTCTTAATCGGTGGTATCCCAGGTACTTTCCACCATTTATACTTCGCAGGTGCAACTACCCCAATTATTGCTGTAGGGGCATCATTCTCTGCGCTTGAAGTGGTACCATTAGTGTTATTAGGTCATGAAGCTTGGGAACACTGGGCAATGAAACAAAAAGCACCTTGGATGGATCGCTTAAAATGGCCTCTTTACTGCTTCGTAGCCGTCGCATTCTGGAATATGTTAGGTGCTGGCGTATTTGGTTTCTTAATCAATCCACCAATTTCGCTTTACTATATCCAAGGCTTGAACACCACTGCCGTTCATGCTCACGCAGCATTATTCGGTGTATATGGTTTCTTAGCATTAGGCTTCGTCTTCTTAATTGCTCGTTATTTACGCCCAGATACACCATTTAACGATAAATTAATGAAATGGGGCTTCTGGTTATTAAATGGCGGTTTAGTGTTAATGATCGTATCAAGCTTATTACCTATCGGTATTATTCAAGGTTATGCAAGTATCTCTGAAGGCTTATGGTATGCTCGTAGTGAAGAATTTATGCAACAACCTCTATTCGATACCCTACGTTGGGTTCGTTTCGGTGGCGACGTTGTCTTCATCTTCGGTGCACTCGCTTTCTTCTGGCAAATCTTTACGATGATTTTCTTTAAACCGAAAAAAGCAGCGTAATTAATAATCATGCAAAAGCGGCTAAGAAATTAGCCGCTTTTTATTTATGAAAAATCCATTAAATTTTCTGACCGCGCTTTGATCTCTATCAAATCATTTACCTTCTTTTAAGTATGATTAAATTTGTCTTTAGATCTATACTTTCTACACTTTTAAACTTTTCTTATAACATTTCAACATGAGTGACAATCCATTCAACGCTAGTTGGTCATCAAAAGGCAATACGCTATGTCTAGGTCATTGGGATATTACTTATCTTGGTTTACCTGTGGCACTACCAATTGAACGCCGAGATAAAGATATGGGAACAAATAATATTTATAATTTTATGGATCCTGAAGATGAGCTTTATCGAGAAGGCTTAATGGAAGATGATTGGATTGTGGAAAACATCGATTGGCTTTCGGATGTTTTTATTGATCACAATATCCCCTTAGAAGAAGAAACTATGCGAGCATTCTATCAAGCGGTGAATAAGGAAGATTGGCGCTGTGGTAGCTGTGGTGGATGTATTTAATATCAAAGTGCGGCCAATTTTATCGTCGTTTTTATACCGAACTGTCATAATAAAAACACTAGGAAATTCAATATTTCTGATATAGAATTCTTCGATTTGTTTTTTAAAAGGGAGAAAAAAGATGAAACTTGTTGAAGTTAAACATCCGCTTGTTAAACATAAATTAGGCGTGATGCGCGAAGCTGATATTGATACCAAAAAATTCCGTGAACTTGCCACTGAAGTGGGCAGCTTACTTACCTATGAAGCCACTGCCGATCTTGAAACAGAAAAAGTGATTATCGAAGGTTGGAATGGCCCAGTTGAAATTGAACGTATCAAAGGTAAAAAAGTCACTGTTGTACCAATTTTACGTGCGGGTCTTGGTATGATGGACGGTGTATTAGAACACGTTCCAAGCGCTCGTATCAGTGTGGTTGGGATTTATCGTAATGAAGAAACCCTTGAGCCTGTCCCTTATTTCCAAAAACTCGCGAGCGATTTAGAAGAACGTTTAGCTATCGTTGTGGACCCAATGCTTGCAACCGGTGGTTCAATGATCTCTACAATTGATCTATTAAAAGCAAAAGGTTGCCAACACATTAAAGTATTAGTATTAGTCGCGGCACCAGAAGGGATCAAAGCATTAGAAAAGGCGCATCCAGATATCGAACTTTATTG
>CAKQTN010000015.1:0-18127 GCA_934276625.1 uncultured Haemophilus sp. | reverse complement strand
GATGATTTTGCAAAAGCAGTAGAAATTGCTTTCCGTGAAGATAAAGAGATCATGGTTGAAGATTATCTACAAGGCACTGAATATCGTTTCTTTGTGTTGAGTGATCAAACGTTAGCTGTCTTATTACGTGTACCAGCGAATGTGATTGGAGATGGTGTACATACCGTTGCAGAACTAGTTGCGGCTAAAAATGATCATCCTTTACGGGGCGATGGCAGTCGTACACCATTGAAAAAAATAGCATTGGGGGATATTGAGCAGTTGCAGCTTAAGGAGCAAGGATTAACCGTGAATTCTATTCCTGCAAAAGATCAACTTGTTCAATTACGTGCGAATTCTAATATTAGTACAGGCGGTGATTCTATTGATATGACGGATGAAATGCATGCCAGTTACAAAGAAATTGCGGTAGGGATTAGCAAGGCAATGGGGGCGGCAGTTTGTGGTGTAGATTTAATTATTCCTGATTTGAAACAGCCGGCAGAACCGAGTTTACGTTCGTGGGGGGTGATTGAGGCAAACTTTAATCCTATGATGATGATGCATATTTTCCCATTTAGTGGACAATCTCGACGATTGACAATGAATGTAATTAAGATGCTTTTCCCTGAATTGCCTTAATTTAGTTATCGGGCTTCATCAGTTGGTGAAGCCCGTTTTACATTCATCGTAATTAGGCTAAAATGGAAACAGTATTCACAATTCTAAAATGAAATTTAATGACAACTTTTACCTTAGAACCTCAAGAAAATGATCGTCTGCAATCCCTTTGTGGGGCATTCGATGAAAATATCAAACTGATTGAAAAAGAATTTAACCTCAATATTTCCCGCAATAATTTCACTTTCACGGTGAAATCTAACGATGAAAGTCCGAAACCACATCATGAGCAATTAGTTGAGCGTGCAGCTAGATTAATCCAAGCATTATATGTGGAGACAGCGCCAATTAAGGGGAAAGTGAAAGAACTTGATTTGGAAGATGTACATATTACCCTGCAAGAGAGCAGAATGTTATCGCAAGAAGGTAGTGAGTCACGCAGTGAAAATCACGTCTATAGCACCACAATTAAAACCAAGCGAGGTTTGATTAAACCGCGTGGTGAAAATCAAATTCAGTATTTACATAATATTCTTACGCACGATATTAGTTTTGGGATTGGCCCCGCTGGCACAGGGAAAACCTTTTTAGCCGTAGCGGCTGCTGTAGAGGCATTAGAGCGCCAAGAAATTCGTCGCATTTTGCTGACTCGTCCTGCGGTGGAAGCGGGCGAAAAATTAGGTTTCTTGCCCGGTGATTTAGGCCAAAAAATTGAACCTTATTTACGACCACTTTATGATGCGTTATTTGAAATGCTTGGCTTTGAACGTGTACAAAAATTAATGGAGCGTAATGTGATTGAAATCGCACCATTGGCTTATATGCGTGGTCGCACACTCAATGACAGTTTTATCATTCTAGATGAAAGCCAAAATACGACGGTCGAACAAATGAAAATGTTTTTGACTCGTATAGGTTTTAATTCCAAAGCCGTGATTACAGGGGATGTGACTCAAATCGATTTACCGCGCAGCACAAAATCGGGTTTACGCCACGCCATGGAAGTATTAAGCAAAGTGTCGGAATTGAGCTTTAACTACTTTGAGAGTAAAGATATTGTACGACATCCTGTGGTGGCAAAAGTGGTGCAAGCTTACGAAGAATGGGAAGCTCAAGATGAAATTCGTCGCCAAGAAATCGCAGCGCAGCGTCGAGCTGAACGTGAACAAAAAGTGCGGTCAGAAAATGAAACGAATTTAGGAGAATAACATGGGCAATATGATTATCGATTTGCAACTGGCCTGTGAAAATACAGAAGGCTTGCCATCAGAAGCACAAATTCTGCAATGGGCAACCGCTGCAGTTCAACCAGAAAGTGATAATGTTGAAATGACAGTACGTATTGTGGATGAAGCGGAAAGTCATGACTTGAATTTGACTTATCGTGGTAAAGATCGTCCAACCAATGTGTTGTCTTTCCCTTTTGAATGCCCTGATGAAGTGGAGTTGCCGTTGTTGGGTGATTTGGTGATTTGCCGTCAAGTGGTGGAGCGTGAAGCTATCGAGCAAGAAAAGCCTTTAATGGCACATTGGGCGCATATGATTGTGCATGGCAGCTTACATTTGTTGGGGTACGATCACATTGAAGATGATGAAGCCGAAGAAATGGAAAGTTTAGAAACTGAAATTATGCAGGGTTTGGGCTTTGCTGACCCTTATCTTTCCGAAAAATAATGACGATTTGGAGCAATTATGTATAAAGCCGTATTCAGCGATTTTGATGGTACTTTATTAACTTCCGATCATCGAATTTCGCCTAAAACCTTAGATGCACTTCAACGCATTACAAAACAAGGTATCCCATTTACACCAATCTCTGCGCGTTCGCCGCTGGGTATTTGGCCTTATGCGAAACTTATTGAAAATTACAATATCATTGTGGCATTCAGTGGTGCCTTGATTTTAGATAAAAACGCTACGCCTATTTATTCGGTACAAATTGATCCTGCTGATATTCAAGCCATTAATCAAGTATTAGCAGACTATCCTGCACTAGGTGTCAATTATTATACCTATGATGATTGCGTCGCTCGCGATTTGGATAATAAATGGGTGATTTATGAACGTAGCGTGACAGGCATTCAGATTGATCCTTATGATGAAAGTGCAGTCTATTCTCCACATAAAATTCAAATCATTGGTGAAACAGATGAAGTGATTGCTATTGAGCAAATCTTGAAAGAGAAATTCCCGCATTTAAGTATTTGCCGTTCTCATGCGAATTTCCTTGAAGTGATGCATAAATCCGCGACAAAAGGTAATGCAGTACGTTTTCTCGAAGATTACTTTCATGTGAAGATGGAGGAATGTGTTGCTTTCGGTGATAACTTTAACGATTTAGATATGCTAGAAAGCGTGGGATTAGGCGTAGCAATGGGCAATGCACCGGATGAAATTAAACAAGCTGCTAATCGTGTCACCGCTTCGCATAATGATGATGGGATTGCATTGATATTGAATGAGATTTTCCCTGAATAAATAAAAAGGCGCTTTCTATGAAAAAAGCGCCTTATTCATTATAGTGCGGCTAGCGCAGCTTCATAATTTGGCTCATCTTTAATTTCAGACACCAATTCACTATGTAACACGTTATTGTTTTCATCTAAGACAATCACTGAACGAGCAGTCAAACCCGTGATTGGACCAGTTGTGATGTTTACCCCTAAGTTTTCATGGACCTCTTTATGACGAAAAGTAGAAAGCGTTTCTACGTTCTCAATACCTTCTGCACCGCAGAATCGTGCTTGTGCAAAAGGTAAATCAGCTGAAATGCAAAGTACCACAGCATTTTTTAAATTAGCTGCTTGTTGATTAAATTTGCGAACAGAAGTTGCACATACACCTGTATCAATACTTGGGAAAATATTTAAAACTTTGCGTTTTCCTGCATAAGTATCAAGCGTGACGTCAGCGAGTTCTTTATTGGTGAGCGTAAGTGCGGTCACTTTCTCTCCTTTTTTGGGAAAGTTGCCGCTTACTTCAATGGGATTACCCATCATTGTTACTTGAGTCATAAATGCTCCTATTTTTCATTTCCTAAATTAAGCACTTTTTTAAGTGCAGTAAAAAACTTGTCATTTTCTTGTGGTAAGCCAATACTGATACGTAAGTGATTTGGCATGCCATAGCCTGCAATTGGGCGAACAATGACGCCTTCACGTAATAATGCATCATAAATTGATGCTGCAGGCTGTTTAAAATCAATGGTAATAAAATTACCTTTAGACGGAATAAAGTCTAATCCATATTGTTGGCAGAAGGCCTCATAACGTTTCATTTCTTGGCGGTTGTTCTCAGCCACTTTTTCGACAAAGGCATCATCGTTCATCACTGCAATTGCACTAGTCAAAGCAAGACTATTACAGTTAAACGGTTGACGAACACGGTTTAATAAGTCTGCGATTTCAGGATTAGAGACTGCGTAGCCAATACGTAACCCCGCCAACCCATAAGCTTTTGATAACGAGCGTGAAACGATAAGGTTAGGGTATTTATCTAGTAATGCAAAAGAATTAACGCGTTCGCTTGGATGAGTAAATTCGGTATAAGCCTCATCTAATACCACAATCACATTTTCAGGTACTTTGGTCAAGAAAGCATCCAATTCTGCTTCCGTTAAGAAATTCCCTGTTGGGTTGTTTGGATTAGCAATAAAAATCAGCTTGGTTTTATCTGAAAGTGCGGTCAAAAATCCGTTTAAATCATGTCCCCAATTCTTAGCGGGAATTTCTTTTGCGACAGCATTAATAGCTTTCGTCACTAAAGGGTAAACAATAAAAGCATATTGTGAATAAATCACTTCATCATGCTCACCCGCAAAGGTATGAGCAAAGAGCTCTAATAAATCGTTAGAACCATTGCCAAGGGTGATTTGGTTTGGTTGCACACCAAATTTTTTCGCAATAGCCGCTTTAAGTTCAAAACCATTCGCATCAGGATAGCGAGTTAGATGATCAAGTTGGGCTTGAATGGCTTTTTTAGCACTTTCAGGAAAACCGAAAGGGTTTTCATTTGAAGCAAGTTTAACAATATTAGTAATACCTAATTCACGTTCGAGTTCTTCGATTGGTTTTCCGGCTTGGTAAGGTGAAAGAGATTTCACGCCTTGATTGGCGACGTTGATGTATTGCATATGCTTTCCTTATAAAAACGAGCGGGCCTTTCAGCCCGCACGTTGAGTTTAATAAATCAGATAATTAGCTATTTTCAGCTTCAAATTTTTTCATGAATTCAATGAGTGCTTGTACGCCTTCTAATGGCATCGCGTTATAGATAGAGGCGCGCATACCACCTAGCACTTTGTGACCTTTTAAGGCTTGAAGACCTGCAGTTGTAGACTCTGCGACAAATTTAGCATCAAGCTCAGGGTTACCGGTTACGAATGTCACATTCATGGTTGAACGGTTTTCTTTAGCCACTACGTTACGATAGAGTTTGCTGCTATCAATGTAGTCATAAAGGGTTTGCGCTTTCACTGCATTACGTTTTGCAATTTCTTTTAACCCACCAATTGCTTGAATGTGTTTGAAGACCAATGAACAGAGATACCAAGCAAATGTTGGTGGAGTATTGATCATAGAGTCAGCATCACGTTGTGTGGCGTAATTCCAAATTGATGGGGTTGCTTGGCGAGCATGACCAATTAGATCATCGCGAATAATCACGAGCGTAATCCCTGCAGGACCAAGGTTTTTTTGTGCACCCGCGTAAATAACACCAAATTTGCTAATATCAATTTCACGAGAAAGGATGTTAGATGACATATCTGCTACGAGAACAGCATTGCCCACATTTGGTACATCAAAAATTTCAACACCGCTGATGGTTTCATTTGGGCAATAGTGAACGTAATCGTATTGTTCCGCAATGTCACTGAAATCAAGATTGGTGATGTGTGTGTGCTCACCATTTTCCACAATGGTAATTTCATCAATTTCAGCAAAGTTACGTGCTTCTTTAGCCGCAGTTGCAGACCAGTGGCCGCTATTTAAGTAAAGCGCTTTGCCTTTCTCACCGATTAAGTTCATCGGTAATGCCGCAAATTGACCACGAGCCCCACCTTGTAGGAATAACACACGATAGTTATCTGGAATGTGATAGACCTCACGTAGATCTTTTTCTGCTTGAGCAATCAATTCCATAAAATATTTGCCACGGTGACTGACTTCCATTACCGATACACCTTGACCAAGCCAGTTGGTTAACTCAGCTTGTGCTTTTTGTAGGACCTCAGGAAAAATCATGGCCGGACCCGCGCTAAAATTAAAGACTTTTGACATTGTGTTTCCTTATTTTATTTTGAATGGATTCTTCATTTTTACCACTACCGAATAGGATAATCAACTAAATCAAACAGATTTTTGATCTAATCCATCAATTTAAATTTAAGCTTTTGACGGGGACGAAAAAAAAGGCTACATTACTCGAAGTTTGTTTTTAACTTTGAGAGAGTAGATCATGGGAAATGTAAGTAAATCCTTCCAAGAAGTATTAGAGTATGTGCGTTTGTATCGTTTAAAAAATAAACTTAAACGCGATATTGAAGACAACAACCGCAAAATTCGTGATAACCAAAAACGTGTCTTATTATTAGATAACTTAAATCAATATATTCGTGATGATATGAGCATTGAAGATGTTCGTGCGATTATCGAAAATATGCGTGATGACTATGAAGGTCGTGTGGATGAGTACAACATTCGTAATGCGGAACTTTCAACTTTACGCCGTGAAACGAGCAATAAGATGAAAGAACAGAAAAAAGCGCACGCGAAATTAGTGAAAGATTCATCAAATAAAATCACATTATAAACCCTCAAAATAAATGACCGCACTTCGATAAAGTGCGGTCATTTTTTATGGTATTTTTAGAATGAGCTATAAATGATTAAACATCATAGGTGCCCATTATCACAGCTTGATCCAAAATATGCCCTTGAATCGCAAAATGCAGATCATTAAAACGGAATCCCGGTTTGAGGTTTAGTTTGGTATCGAGTGCATACACAATAAGTTCATAGCGGTGTAAACAGTTTGGTGGTGCCATACCGCCATAGAATGAGGCTTCTTCAATATCAAATTGACCTAATTTACTTGCCCAAGTATTTGCACCTTGTACATAATCTGTTGCGGTTTGGCTTTCATTTTCGTGGATAACGGTACGTTCAAGATCCGCAATAAGCCAATGAATCCACACAAAGCCACTCGCCGTAATTGCGTCTTTATCTTCTAAGACAACTGCAAAGGATTTAGTGCCTTGAGGGGCATCGTGAATTTCAAACGGAATAGAGTAGGTCGGCATACCATTTGGGCTAAATTGTGTGCCGCGTTTGCCATATTTGTCTTCAAAAGCACCATTTTGAATGGCTGAACTGGTTACAAACATTGTTTTCTCCTTAATTTCTCACGGAATACACTTTAAATTTGGTGGTTTGAGCAAGGACGTCAAATTTCCCGAAATGTTGCGCTAATAAATCGGGATAGGGGAGAAATGCATTAGCAACGATACGCAGTTCTCCGCCTGCCGTTAAATGCCATTTTGCTTGTTGAATAAGTTCTTTCACTGCACGATAAGCCGTGTCGACTCCATCGTGGAAAGGCGGGTTTGAAATAATCAGATCAAATTTTCCCTCAATGTGGGAAAACACATCACTTGCGACAACCTGACCTTCAAGCTGATTTTCAGCAAGCGTTTGACGAGCAGATTGAATTGCCATTGCATGAATATCAGTCATTGTGATATCCGCTTTAGGGTGATGTTTTTTGATCATTGAACCAATGACACCCGCCCCGCAACCAACATCTAATACTTTGCCTTGAATTGGCGATGTTAAGGTAGAAAGTAGAAGTGATGTTCCGCTATCAAGTTCATTGGCACTGAATACACCCGGCAAGCTGAAAATACGGAGATCGCCTAATGCATCATTTTGGTAGCATTTCCAATAAGATTGAAGATCAAAGTGCGGTTGTTTTTGTAAGGCAAAATGGTATAAACCGCAACGACGCGCAGAGTCGATTTTGCCAATTTCACCATAAGGTTCAAGCAGTTTTTCAGCTGAACGGACGCCACAACGATTTTCACCGATAATCAACACTTCTTGACCAATTTTACTTTTGGCGAGTAGTTGCATCAGCTGAAAATTCACTTCTTGTTTATTCTTCGTCCAATAATAAATAATCAAATCGGCTTGCGGCTGAAATTCAACCTCAAAATTGACCGCACTTTGGGTTTTGGCATAATCAAAATACCAACTCCAAACCTGCACAGATTGGCAATGTTTTTGCAATATTTGAGGGAAATCATCATTAATGCCGCCGGCAAGAAGAATTGATTTACCGCTAAAAAGGGGAAGATGGCGTTGTAAAACTTCGCTTTCGAGAGAAATCACGCTTTAAATCCTGTGGTTTATTGGTTAAAATTACGTGTTATTCTAACAAAAGAAAACGATTTAAACGTATTTATTAAGGAATTATTTATGAAAAAAATCATCACCGCAGTCGCAATGGCAAGTTTATTGTCCGGCTGTCAATTAATCGAACAACTTCAAGGTAGCAAACAAAAAACTTCAACCTTACCAACAACAAGCTCAAAAGTTGAATTACCTGCTGCACAAGCGCAAAGCTTAGATGCGCAGTTTGAGCGCATCAAAAAAGGTAACCAAGAAGTCACATTCAATGGCGAAAAATTCTATAAACAAACTAAAGCCTTTGATAAATCAGAAGATCCGCGTTTCTTAAGTGGTGCATCTAGTGTAGATCGTAGTAACCGTAAATTTATCACTAGTGAAACTTACTACCTGAAAGATGTTTCTCACGTTCCATCATTAACGACAAAATATCTTGATACAAATAAAAAAGTATGTGATTTAAAAACGATTGGTAACGCTTCAGATGTTTACTATGCTTGTGATGGTAAGGATTTCCAACGTTTTATCGCTGTGGTTTATCAAGCGAAAAACATTCTTTCTTTCCGTAGCTTAAAAGCATATCAAGAAAAACCAACAGATGCGCAAGAAAAAGCAATTGTTAAAGGTTTAAGAGATTATCCGCTAGATACTATCGCTCGTTAATCTATGGATAGACGCAATCTTCTTTTAAATGAAATGGGGATAACCCGTTGGCAGCTCCATCGTCCAGAAGTATTACAAGGGGCGGTCGGTGTGAGTGTTTCTGAACAAGTAAAATTTATTGTGGTGGCAAAAGATAATGTATCTAACTCCCCACTTTTTTCAGATGTTCGACTCGCACTCGAGTTAAATAAAGAAGATTGCCTTTGTCTGAATTTTGATCAAATTCAACATATCACGTTACAACATTCTGTGCGGTATTGGTTATTAGCTGAAAATGCTGATGAAATCGACCGCACTTTGCCTTATTGCTTAAATGCAGAGCGTGTTTATCGTTCTGTTGATTGGCAGCAATTCCAGCAAGATAGCCAAGCTAAGCGTGAGCTTTGGCAACAAATCCAACAAATTTAATCATTATGCCTTCTCTTTTTCCTATTGAAGAATGCGATATGGATCGCTTATATGAAATTGAACAAGCAGCACACCTTGTTCCTTGGTCATTAGGAACATTGAAAAATAATGTCGGCGAGCGTTATCTCAATTTGAAATTAGTGGAGAAGGAGCTAGTGCTTGGTTTTGCTATTTGCCAAACGGTATTAGATGAAGCCACATTATTCAATATTGCGATAGATCCGGTTCAACAAGGAAAGGGCTATGGTTCGTTTTTATTGCAAGGTTTAATGGATAACCTTAAAGAGAAAGGTATTCAAACGCTTTGGCTTGAAGTGCGTGAATCGAATCCTGCTCGTTTCCTTTATGAAAAGCTGGGGTTTAATGAGGTTGATATTCGTAAGAATTATTATCCGAAACCGGATGGTGGACGAGAAAATGCCGTTGTGATGGCATGTTATCTCTAGAATGAAAAAGTGCGGTCAATTTTGACCGCACTTTGTTTATCTGAAAAATAAGACATTACACTTCTTCTGCAGGGAAGACAAATGGATTTAATCCACTGCGTGCGAAGCCTTTTTCTTCCATTTCAATATCTAAGAAAATTGATGCTAAATCATCCGCTACTGCTTCAACATTCGGATCTTTTTCTTGGAACATGATTTTTAAATAGCTTTGGCAATCGCCACAGGTTTCTGCACGAACAAGAGCAAGCTCTTCATTTAATGACCACATTTCAAGATTTTTGTGTTCATTGCAGTTTGTGCATTGGGCACGAACCAAATTCCACTCGCTTTCACAGAGACTGCAGTGTAAATAACGTAAACCTTGCGATGTACCGATATGTACCACACTCGCAACAGGGGCAGAACCACAAACAGGGCAGTAATGCAAATTATCGATACCTTCTTGGCGGCTGTTATGAGGAATTTGTTGAGCCAGTTGTAACCAATAAAGAGAAAGCGCAGCCCAAATAAAGACGGCTTTATCGGTGCTTACTAAGTTATATTCTTGGCTTAAAAGATGGGTAGCCATTTCCTCAAGCTCTTTCTCTGAAGCTTTTTCTAGATTTTCAATGGTAGCAACAACCTGTTCATTCGCTTTGGGTTTAATGCTATGTAAAATTTCTTTCAGGTATTCAATCCAGATGCCAGAACGTTTAAATGTTTTAGCATTTAACGGTTCGATCTCACTTAAGTTATCGAATGACTGTTTTTCTAATGGATTTTTTTCAAATACGCTTAATTGGCTTTCCACAACATCTGCAGCAAAGAGTAAATAATCAGCCAATGGATGATCTTTCGCTAATTCTCTTAAACGTTTTGCACGACGTTGATAAAGATTTTTAGGGTTAGCAAACAAAACAGGTGGAATATCATATGAATTCTTTTTTTGTTTGATTTCGTCTGCAGATAAGATTTTGATACTCATAATAGTCTCTTAAGTATTGATAAGAAAAAGTGCGGTCAATTTTAACCGCACTTTTTGATTTTAGCCATTGATACCTTTGAACAATGCTTTGGTTTTTACTTTTTTACCTTCAGCTTCATTTTCAAGGTCTTCTTCTAGCTTAGGAAGTACTTCATCACGATACCATTTCGGGTGGTGTTTTTTCGCCCAGCGAACGGTTACCCAACCCTCAACGATTCCGCGGATTGAACCTTTAATCCAGAATGCCATATACATGTGTACCAAAATACCGGTGAACAACATGAATGCACTTAAAGAGTGAAGGAAAATCGCAAAACGTAATACCGGAATAGAGAAGTAGTGCGAGAAATACTGACGCCACATAATGATACCGGTTACAAGTAAAGTGACCATCGCCAAGTTCAATGTCCAGAATAACATTTTTTGACCAAGGTTATACTTGCCGTTATCTGCAACAGCGTGCTCATTCCCTTTTAATACTTCAACAATACCTTTTAACCAACGAATATCGTTTTTCTCTGGAATGTTGTGATCCCAGTAAAGATAGCCGAGGAAAATAAAGGCAACGAACATAATGATACCGGTGAACGGGTGAATTGCTCGAGCCAGTTGCGGAGTACCTAAAATTTCAGTTAACCACGCAAAATCTGGGAAGAAGAATGCCACACCAGTGAACATCGTCATAAAGAAGCAGATTACGAGTAACCAGTGGCTAAAACGAGCAGGCGTTCTATGACGAATGATTCGAGTATCATTGCTAATCTCAATCTTACTCATCTTTGCCCCCTTTTTTATCTTCTTCTTCAAATTCATGGTGATGATCTTCTACGTCTTCTTCAACGTTTGGACCCACAGCTAAGTAGTGAGCGATTTCAGCAAGTGCTAGACCACCCATTGCTACAGCCGCTACTGGTTTCAATACATCTTTCCAAAGGGTGACGGTGAGGTCAACTTTTGGATCTTTTGGAAGACCAGAATAAAGCTCAGGTTTATCCGCATGGTGTAATACATACATTACGTGAGTACCACCTACGCCTTCAGGGTCATAGATACCCGCGTTTTCGTAACCACGTGATTTTAAGTCAGCAACACGTTGTTCTGCGTAGAGTTTCATCTCTTCTTTAGAACCGAAACGAATTGCACCGGTTGGACAGGTTTTCACGCAAGCCGGTTCTTGGCCCACAGAAACACGATCTACACAAAGGGTACATTTGTACACGCGGTTGTCTTCTGGGTTCATACGTGGAATGTTGAACGGACAACCTGCGATACAGTAACCACAACCGATACATTTATCAGATTGGAAATCCACGATACCGTTCGCATATTGGATAATTGCGCCTGGTGCAGGACAAGCTTTTAAACAGCCTGGTTCTGAACAGTGCATACAACCATCTTTACGGATTAACCATTCTAAACGATCATTTTCTTCAACTTCGTTAAAGCGCATTACCGTCCATGCTTTTGCATTAAGATCTACTGGGTTATCGTAGATCCCCACACATTGAGCATTAACATCAGAACGGATGTCATTCCACTCTGAACAGCCCACCTGACAGGCTTTACAACCGATACAGGTGGATACATCGATTAATTTTGCTACTTCAACTTTATGATCACGCGCTTGAGGTGCTGGTGTTAAACCAGACGTAGCGGAGACCTTGATAATGTCTTGCGATTGAACGCCTTGACCACTTCCTGCCATATTATGCCTCCGCTTTCTCAATGTTTACCAAGAATGTTTTATATTCTGGTGTTTGAGTGACTGCTTCACCCCAAGATGGTGTTAAGGTGTTGGTGGAGAAACCACGATTACCTTTACCATTTAAGGCTTTCATATTCCAGTGAATTGGAATACCCACGTGATGTACGGTACGTCCGTCGACTTCTAAATCTTTCAAACGTTTTGTTACCACTGCAACGGCTTTAATGTAGCCACGGCGAGAAGTAATTTTCACCATATCACCTTTTTGGATGCCTTTTTCTGCTGCTAATTTCTCACCAATTTCCACGAATTGTTGTGGTTGAGCGATGATATTTAACGCAGATTGAGCTGTCCAACTGTGGAAGTGCTCGGTCAAACGATAAGTCGTTGCCACATAAGGGAAGTCTTTGTTTGAACCGATAAATTCACGGTCTTCTTTGTAAATACGAACAGTCGGATCAGAGACGACACTTGGATGTAGTGGGTTAGTGTCAATCGGACTTTCAATTGGTTCATAGTGCTCAGGCATAGGACCATTCGCAATTTTATCTACAGCGAATAGACGGCCCACACCTTCCGCAGACATAATAAATGGACCTGCGTCAGAACCTGGTGGCTGTGTACCATAGTCAGCGACATCTAACCAGTTCCAGTTTTTACCGTTCCATTTGATTAATTGACGGTGTTTATCCCAAGGGTTACCGTTAATATCAAGTGAAGCACGGCTATAAAGGATACGACGGTTTGCTGGCCATGCGAAGCCCCAACCTAATGTACAACCTAAACCTGATGGGTCAGAGTTGTCACGGTTTGCGGTTTGGTTACCTTTTTCAGTCCATTGACCCACATAGATCCAGTTACCTGATGAGGTTGTACCGTCATCACGTAAGTGAGCGAATCCGTTAAGTAATTGACCTTTTTTATACATGACGTTGCCATCAGCATCGAGAAGATCAGCAAGCGCGTAACCATTCAATTCTTTCGCTAATTCTACAGAACTTGGTGAATGCGGTTGAGCATAGTTCCAAGTCATCGCTTCGAAAGATTCGATACCACGACCACCTTCTTTTTGATAAAGGTGATGCATTTCTTCACGAATCATAGAAAGAATTTCAACATCTGGTAACGCTTCACCTGGTTGGTCACAGCCTTTCCAGTGCCATTGAGCCCAACGACCAGAGTTAGCAATAGAACCATCTTCTTCTGCGAAACAGGTGGTTGGTAAACGGAATACTTCAGTTTGAATATCTGCTGGATTCACATTGTTTGATTCACCAAAGTTTTTCCAGAATTCAGAAGATTCAGTTTGAAGCGGATCCATCACGATTAAGAATTTCAATTTGCTCATACCTGCAACAGTTTTGTTTTTGTTCGGTAATGAGTTTAATACGTTGAAACCTTGTAAAATCCAACCGTTCAATTTGCCATCATTCATTAACTTAACATGAGTGATAGGGTCGTATAAGCGGTCTGCTTTTGGTAAGAAATCGAAACCCCAACCATTTTCTTTGGTTGCTTTATCACCATAGAACGTTTTCATCATACTCACGAAGAATTTCGAGGTATTACGATAGTAGTTCACTTGGTTTGGTACGATATCTTTTGGCGTAATCGCATTAATGTATTGTTCGTAAGACGTATCTTTGTCATTCGGTAAACGCATATAACCAGGTAAAGACATCGGCAATAAGCCCATATCTGTTGTACCTTGTACGTTTGAGTGTCCACGTAATGCATTAATACCGCCTCCTGGCATCCCCATATTACCTAAGAGTAATTGGATCATAGCCATTGAACGAATATTTTGAGTACCGATTGTATGTTCAGTAAAGCCTAACGCATATAAGTGCGTCATGGTTTTATTCGGTGCAGAGGTTTTACCAATTTCTTCACAGATTTGTAAGAAGAGTTTTTGCTTAACACCGGTAATACGTTCAACTATTTCTGGGGTATAGCGAGAAACGTGATCTTTCAAGATATTAATCACACAACGTGGATCTTGTAAGGTCATGTCACGTTTAGCATTACCATTTTCATCAAATTGGTAATTCCATTTAGATTTATCGTAAGTACGTTTTTCTTCATCAAAGCCTACGAATAAACCATCTTCAAATTTGAAACCTTCATCAACTAAGAATGAAGCATTGGTATAGTGTTTAACGTATTCGTGTTGAATTTGGTTAGTTTCCAATAAGTAACGGATCACACCCATTAAGAATGCGATATCAGAACCGGAACGAATTGGTGCATGAAGGTCAGCTACAGAAGCTGTACGGTTAAAGCGAGGGTCAACCACGATGATTTTCGCACCGTTTTTCTTCGCTTCGATCGCCCAACGGAAGCCAACAGGGTGAGCTTCAGCAGGGTTACCACCTTGAACAATAATAAGATTGGCGTTTTTGATGTCAACCCAGTTGTTTGTCATGGCACCGCGACCAAATGATGGAGCAAGACTTGCTACCGTTGGTCCGTGTCAAGTATTCGCTTGGTTACACATCGGCACTATGCCCAACATTCGAACCCATTTATGAGTAAGAAGTGCGGCCTCGTTGCTCATGGCGGAGGCGGTCATAATACCAGTAGAGGTCCAACGGTTAACGGTTTTGCCACTTGCGTCTTTTTCAACGAAGTTCGCATCACGGTCATCTTTTAATAAACGAGAAACGCGTTTGATCGCTTCTTCCCAAGAAAGACGAACCCATTTGTCCGAACCCGGTGCTCGATATTCAGGGTATAATGCACGGCTTTCACTATTAACATAGTCTAACGCGCCCGCACCTTTAGGACATAATGCCCCACGGCTTACCGGATGGTCTGGGTCACCTTCAAGGTGGAATAATTTAGAACGGGTATTGGTGCCTGTATGGCTGCTTAAAGCATCGTAAGGTTTGCCTGTGCTATATAACAACATACCACAGCTCACTGCACAATATGTACAGGTGTTACGGGATTCAAAAGCCCGTAATAATTTGTATTCACGTGGTGCCGCTAAGACAGATGATGGTGCAAAACCCAACATTGCCGCAGACGTCCCCGCCATACCACCTGCACAGATCTTAAAGAACTTACGTCTAGAGACCTGCATAATCACTCCTTCATAACGGCGAACCGTTAAGATATTTCGATAGTATAAATTCGTATAGATAATTTATTTGATTTCGTTAAAATAACGTATCAACCATTAAATTGATTATAACAATGACCAATTTAAACGGAGTCGATTTTAACTATTTTTTAACCGAAAATCTATAATCAAAACTTGTTATAATCGCTTTAAAACTTGAGCTAGATCACAAAACAAACATTTTTTGTTAAAAAAAAGTAACATTTTTACAACAGTCATTTTATTGGGAAAAAATAATGCACTGGATAATCCAAAAAACAATTAATTTTTTAAAAAAAACATCTGAAAATCCGACCTCACTTTTAGTGGAAAAACAAGATAGTTTGGCTGCGGAAGTCCCTGTTTCACTTGTCTATAATGGTATTGCACATACCGTCATGATGTGCTCTCCCCAAGATTTAGAGGATTTTGCTTTAGGCTTTTCATTAGCGGAAGGTATTATTGAGAAAAAAGCGGATATTTATGGCATAGATGTGGTGGAAGTATGCAATGGCATTGAAGTGCAAATTGAATTATCTAGCCGTCAATTTGTAGCATTAAAAGATCATCGCCGTACATTAACAGGTAGAACAGGATGTGGCATTTGCGGCACAGAACAAATCTCACAAGTTTATAAAAAATTGCCGAAATTAGACCGCACTTTCCAATTTAATTTAAATTTATTAGATGGCTGTTTAGAACAATTACAAGCTAATCAAGAACTCGGGAAAGAAACAGGTGCAACACATGCTGCGGCTTTTTTTGATTTATCCGGCAATTTACTGGCGATTCGAGAGGATGTCGGGCGGCATGTAGCGCTAGATAAGTTAATCGGCTGGCATGCTAAACAGGATCAACCGCAAGGATTTGTACTTGTTTCAAGCCGAGCCAGTTATGAAATGGTTCAAAAATCGGTCGCTTGTGGTATCGAGTTACTTGTCGCGATTTCTGCTGCGACAGATCTTGCTGTCAATATGGCTGAACAACACAATCTTTCCCTTATCGGCTTTGCTCGCCCAGGAAAAGCCAATATTTATTCTGGGAAAGAGCGGTTGGTTTTAGCTTAAGTTTTATCTATTAAAAAGTGCGGCCAAAAACATTCTTATTTTTGACTGCACTTTTTTTTATTCCGTTTATTCTTTTGGCGATTTACCCTCTAAGAGTACTTCAGAAACCCAACGTTGAGTCAGGCGTTTGCCTTCTTGATCTGTACCAAATTTCATAAAATCAATATCCACCAGTTTTAATTTGCTAGCAGGTAGGAAACCTGGTGCAGGTTCTGCATGGATATTGGTTGGAAGTTGATAAGAATCTGATTCTTTCCATGGAATTTCTTGGGCTTCTTTGCTTAGCACAAAATCCATAAACAGTTTGGCATTATCAAGATTTCTAGCTCCTTTAATGATGCTTGCCCCGCCTAAAGAATAGCCCACGCCTTCGCATGGTAAAATGCCTTCAACTGGTGCACCATTTTTCTTCTCACGCGGATAAACCAACATAAAACCTAAATCAATCGCCACGGTACCGTTAGCCAAATAGTTGCTGGCAAGGCCTGTTTTGGTATGTTGCATGAGATTTGGTTCTAGTTTCTTCAGATAGTCAAAGGCTTTTTCTTCTCCCCATAATGTGGAAAAAGTACTGATAAGTGAGTAACCAGTACCGGAAACACGAGGGTCAGGGTATTGAATGTAACCTTTATATTCTGGTTTTATCAAGTCTGCATAGCATTTTGGGGTAGGAATATTTAATTCTTTCAATTTTTTAGTATTGACCCCAATACCTAGTTCCATTAAGTAAATCACAGAAGTGAAATTACCGCGTTGATCCATTAAAGATTTAAATTGTGGCATGATGTCTTTTTGTAATGGGGAACGATAGGATTCAAGCAAGCCTAACTCTGCGGCTTGAAGATGGGGTTCAATGGTGCCACCAAACCAGAAATCAGCTTGTGGGTTTTCTTTTTCAGCTTTAATTTTGCCTAATACGACGCCTGTACTATTACGTACAAATTGTGCATCTACATTGTATTTTTTACTAAAGGCTTGAGTGACTTTTTCGCATACAACGTTTTGTACGCTGCAATAGACAGTGAGTTTACCTTCAGCCTGTGCGTGAGATGTGAAGGCGAGAGCCGCAAGGGTAGAAAGTGCGGTTAATTTTAGTGTTGTTTTAATTGACATTGTGTCTCCTTTAACTTCGTCAATATTTAGTAATTATTTGATATTGCTAATATAAAGGGGAGGAGTAAATTTGTAAATATCAGGTTGTTTAAAAATATAATTCCCACTATAATCCCTGTAAATTTAACCAGATTAAAATAAGAGCAATGGATATTTCAGAATTACTTGATGGCTTGAATGATAAACAACGTGAAGCAGTGGCAGCACCACTTGGCAATTACCTTGTGCTTGCGGGGGCTGGAAGTGGTAAAACTCGCGTATTGACTCATCGTATTGCTTGGTTGATTGCCGTAGAAAATATTTCTGAAGGCAGCATTATGGCGGTAACCTTTACCAATAAAGCCGCTGCTGAAATGCGCCATCGTATTCAAGATACCTTATCTAAACATTCTCAATCGAATCTATTTGGTATGTGGATTGGCACATTCCATAGCATTGCCCATCGATTATTACGCGCTCACCATTTAGATGTAAACTTGCCACAAGATTTCCAGATTTTGGATTCTGAAGACCAACTTCGTTTAGTAAAACGCTTGATGAAATTGCACAATTATGATGATAAAGCATTTCCACCCAAACAAGCGTGCTGGTATATCAATAATAAAAAAGATGAAGGTTTAAGACCGCAAGATATTAATGATTTTGGTGATCG
>CAKQTN010000014.1:0-19917 GCA_934276625.1 uncultured Haemophilus sp. | reverse complement strand
TCAATACTCAATGTTGTACTATCTAACAATAAAGCATCATCAGCCGGTTTCAATGGCGCAACCTCACGATTTCTATCGCGAAAATCGCGTTCTTGTATCTCGGCTAAAATCTGTGCAAAGTTACCATTAATTCCCTTATTTTGCAACTGTTTATAGCGTCTTTTTGCACGTTCTTCCGCACTCGCATCTAAAAATAACTTCACTTGAGCATTTGGGAATACCACAGTCCCCATATCACGACCATCCGCAATTAAACCTTCATTTTTCGCAAAGTCTTGTTGAAGTTGTAATAATGCTGCACGAACTTGTGGAAATACCGCAATTTTTGACGCTGCTTCAGCCACTTCTTGCGTACGAATTAAACTGCTCACATTCATGCCGTCAAGCATAATATTCACTTCACCATCCACTGGTAAAAATTCAATATTAAGATTGCGAGCTAACTCGGCTAATTGAAATTCATCGCTTAAATCGACCGCTCTTTTGAGTGCAGCTAAGGCTGTTACACGATAAATCGCACCACTATCTAACAGCGCAAAACCTAATTTCTCGGCTAACGCATAGCAAAGCGTTCCTTTACCAGCCCCACTAGGGCCATCAACGGTAATAATCATTCCCATAATAGAATCCTATCTTTTAAATTTTGTGCATTATAAAAGAATTCTATCAAATGACTCAATCATTTAGTGTTCGTTCGCCAGAGCAAGTGTCGCATTTAACAACATATTTCCGCCAAACTCACACCATTCATCCGTAATATTTTCCGCTTCATTGTGACTCAAACCATCAATGCAAGGAATAAAAATCATTGCTGTTGGAAATTTACTATTTAAATGACAAGAATCATGCCCTGCACCTGATGCAATACGTTCCCATGAATAATTCAATGCTTCCGCGGTATTCTGAATAATATCCGTCAGGCGAACATCAAATGCTAGAGGCTCTAATGTAACAACTTGTTTAATGCACACTGATAGATTGGTTTCAGTTGCAATATCTGTCAAAATCTGACAAATTTCTTGATCTATTTGAGTTAAAGATACTGTACTTGGATGACGAACTTCTAAGGTAAAATACGCTTTTCCAGGAATCACATTTGGCGAATTTGGAGTAAGTTGTACATACCCTACTGTTACACGACCTTGATTTAGTACTTCACGCAATCCAATTTCATTAAATTTCACAATGGCTTTAGCCATTCCCACAGCTGCATCTTGACGCATATTCATCGGTGTCGTCCCTGCATGAGACGCTAAACCATCAAATGTAATTTGATACCAACGTTGTCCTAATGCCCCAGTCACTACGCCGACATCTGTTTGATTGCGTTCTAAAATTGGACCTTGCTCAATGTGAACTTCTAACGCTGCATGAGCTTTATATTGTGAAAAATCAGCCTGACCTAAGTAGCCAATGCGTTCAAGTTCATCTTTAATCGTTAAGCCATCTTTATCTTGGATTTTTAACGCATCATTAAGGGACAATTTTCCCGTAAAAACCGCAGCCCCCATCATCGCAGGGGCAAACCTTGCGCCCTCTTCATTCGTCCACATCACCAAATCAATCGAACGCATAGTTTCAATTCTTTGATCATTAAGCGAGAGTAAAACTTCTAATCCAGCCAATACACCATAGATACCATCATAGCGACCACCAAGCGGTTGAGAATCACCATGTGAACCAAGCAAAATTGGTGATAAATTTGGTTGTAATCCTAGGCGGCGAACAAAAATATTACCAATTCCATCTACTTGAACAGAAAAGCCCGCCTCTTTTACAATTTGTACAAAATAATCTCGAGCTTGTTTGTCTTCATCACTTAAAGTAAGGCGGGTTACCCCGCCTTTTTCTGTTCGTCCAAATTGAGCAAAATCATCAATGAGTTTTAATAATCTCGCAGTATTAATTTGTACTGTCATACATTATTTCTCTGCTTTTGTTTCTTCTTGAAGTTGGTAACGGAAATCACAGAAACCATCACCATTCATTACCGTATGAGGACGTGTTAATTTTACATTTGGCGCATAACCTTCAATAAATTTGCTATCACGGTTACAAGAAAGCAAGAAACCAATATCAGCTAATCCCATTTCTTGATACATTTCCGCATAGCGACAACGATGGACGTTGTAGTTATATTGGTAATGATCGTTATTAACCACTTCAATGCGAAGTGCATCATCTTTTTCCCACAGATATTGCAATGCCACAAAGCTTTCTATGCTCGTACCTTCAGGCTCACGTTTCGCATATTCTTTACCAGCATCCACAGCTGCATTTGCAACCGCTTCTTCGATAATTGCTTTAGCCTTTTCAAGACCAAATTCACGTTTCATAATTTCATAAATTGGCTTGATAATTTCTGCTTCAATTTTACGTTGTTGAAGAATTCCAATTTCTACAAATTCTGGAAAATCTACTGACATAATGCTTTCCTTAAATAATAAAGTCGTTTCTTAAAATTTCGTTATTGATGAATTTACGAATACGAGGATCATCATTTTTTCTTAATTCATCTGGTGTTTGCAAGAAGGCAATTTCACCCGCATCCATAAAGGCAATTTTATCTGATACTTTCAAGGCAAATTGCATTTCATGGGTAACAATCACCATTGTCATATCTTCTTTTGCAAGCTCTTCCATTACCAACAATACTTCGCCCACTAATTCGGGGTCTAATGCTGATGTAGGTTCATCAAAGAGCATAATTTTCGGTTTCATCACTAACGCACGTACAATTGCCACACGTTGTTGTTGACCACCTGATAGCTGATGCGGATATTTATTCGCATGTGCTAATAGACCTACTTTATCTAACATTGCCAATGCAAGCAAGCGAGTTTCTTGTTCTGGTTTACCATGATATTCTGGTGCTAATAATAAGTTCTCTAATACTGTTTTGTGTGGGAACAAGTTATAGTTTTGGAATACCATACCTAAGTTAACAATTTTATTTTGTGCATTCGATGCTAAATGTTTACCTTCAATAAAGCTTTCGCCATCCAAGTAAATTGAACCTTGGTCTAAAGTTTCTAATCCGTTAATGCTACGAATTAATGTCGTTTTACCTGAACCAGAATAACCAATAATTGATAGCACTTCACCCCATTTCAATGAAAGATCTATACCTTTTAATACTTGAACATGATTAAAGGATTTTTTCACATTTTCAATGCGTAACGCTTCAGCATTGTTGCTGTGTTCGGTTTTTAACACGCTGTAAGGTGCAAGTTCTGAACGTTCTACATTAACTGGTTGTTCACTTTCTTCATGACGTAATGACACATCTAAACGTTGTTCTAATTTTTTCAATAACCAAGAAAGCAAGCTCACAATCACAACATAGTAGAATGCTACGGCTAATAACGTTTCTAATACCAAGAAGTTACGTGTATAAAGCTGTTGGCCTACTAATAAAATTTCTGTTAATGAAATCACTGAAACCAATGACGTTAATTTAACAATCGTAATATATTGGTTTGTTAATGGCGGTAACGCGACTTTCAATGCTTGTGGAATCACAATATGACGCTGCACGCCCCAGAAGCCTATTCCCAAGGCTTTACCCGCTTCATATTGACCTTTAGGAATAGCTGATAATGCACCACGATGAATTTCTGCAATATAGGCTGATTCGCTTAGCACCATTGAAATCAAACCTGCCACAAACGGATTTGATAATACCACTGAACTTGCAGGCCAAAATTGTGGAACGTTATAGATAAAGATCAGTAACACTAACAACGGCAAGCTACGGAACAACCAAATATAGGTGTTTGCCGCTTTATTAAATAATGGATTTTTAGATTGTGTACCCAATGCTAAAACAAAGCCCCAAAGGATCGCAAAAATCCACGTTAAGGTACTGAGTTCTAAAACCGTTAATACCGCTTTCCAAAAATCTGTATTAGTAAATAAACTACCTAAATACGCCCAGTTAAAACCTTTTTCAGAAACTTTGTCAGAATCGACCGCACTTTGCGTTGCAGAATTTGCAGTGATCGCTTGATCAATTGCATTCTCTAAACCATTAGCTTTGAGCAAGGCTTCATTTGGAAACTCAAGATTGTATTTTTTCAACAATTCATTGTATGAACCATCTGCCAATGTATCTTTAATGGCTTGTGCAATAATCGCTTTGCCTTTCACATCATCTTTGTTAAATGCTAAGCCAATTAATACTGGATAAAGTTGTTCTTTATTAGTAATTTTTAAGCGATCACCTAATTGGTTAATTACCATTTGAGCTACGGCTGCATCTTCATATTGAACATCCACACCACCTGACAATAATGCTTGTGCAGCTTCAGGCGCACTTGGATATTCTTTTACCGTAATTGGTTTTAAATTTTTCGGTGCACAGAATTCTTCTGACACTTTATTTACTGTTGGAATCCATGCTGCACCTTTCATTGAAGACATGCTTTTACCGCATAAGTCTTCTAAGCGTTGCGGCGCAAAATCATCATTACCACGAACAACAAGCACGCCGCCTGTTTGCAAGTAAGGCAAAAAATCTACTTGTTTCGCACGCTGTGGATTTACGTAAAGTGCAGATGCCACTACATCATAGTGCCCCGCATTTAAACCAATAATAATGTTTTCGATACGAGTATCTTTGAATTCAACATTTTTGTTGAGATTTTTACCCAAAGTACGCATTAAATCAGGATCAAAACCACTCGCTTTGCCATTATCTAAATACGCATAAGGTGCATAGGTTAAATCGATACCAACACGTAAATTGCTATTTGGCGCTTTTGCTTTTTCAATCGCTTGATCAATCGCATTCTCTAAGCCATTAGCTTTTAGCAAGGCTTCATTTGGGAATTCAAGATTGTATTTTTTCAACAATTCATTGTATGAGCCATCTGCTAATGTGTCTTTAATTGCTTGTGCAATAACCGCTTTGCCTTTCACATCATCTTTATTAAATGCTAAACCAATTAGCACTGGATAAAGTTGTTCTTTATTGGTAATTTTTAAGCGATCGCCTAGTTGATTAATCACCATTTGTGCCACGGCAGCATCTTCATATTGGACATCCACACCGCCAGATAATAACGCTTGTGCGGCTTCAGGCGCACTTGGGTATTCTTTCACCGTAATTGGTTTTAAATTTTTCGGTGCACAGAACTCTTCTGACACTTTATTGACTGTTGGAATCCATGCTGCACCTTTCATTGAAGACATGCTTTTACCGCATAAGTCTTCTAATCGTTGCGGCGAAAAATCATCATTACCACGAACAACAAGCACACCACCTGTTTTCAAGTAAGGCAAGAAATCTACTTGTTTCGCACGCTGTGGATTTACGTAAAGTGCAGATGCCACTACATCATAGTGCCCCGCATTTAAACCGATAATAATGTTTTCGATACGAGTATCTTTGAATTCAACATTTTTGTTAAGATTTTTTCCCAAGGTACGCATTAAATCAGGATCAAAACCACTGGCTTTGCCATTATCTAAATATGCATAAGGCGCATAGGTTAAATCGATACCAACACGCAAATTTTTCTCATCTTGCGCTTGGCTAAATACCGAATAAAAAAGAATCGCACTTGTTGTGAGTGCTTTTTTAATGAAGGATCGCATATTCTTTCCTGTTAATTATTAAAATACTAACTTTTAAAATAGAAGTGCGGATGATTTTAGAAAAGTTTTTTATAACAATCTAATAACCATTCACCCTAACATATAGTTTTTTAGAATATGGTGTTTAGAATGAAAAAAACGCCTCAAAAGAGACGTCTATTTTTTGAAATATAATTCGTGATGCTTTGCACAATTTGGATTGAAAGGATGATGACAATGCGGGCAGGCATCAACGGAAAGATAAGTTTCGATGCTTAATGTTTGTTTACAATGTCCACAAAGAATAGCATGTTCATCGAACTGTGAGGCAAGCCAAGGTTCAAAATTATGATCCTCGGCTTCATTATGACATTGATAGCAGGGATAGAACTTTAAGCACTTTGCGCATTTTAGGGCAATAATGTCTTTTTCTCCGCGATAGTGAACGCAGCGAGTTTCATCATCCACTAATTGCCCGTAAACGATCATAGCTGTTCAAGCATTCCTAATACTAACGCCGAAGATTGTTTTGCTGCAAGTGGAAGGAATTCTTCAAATGACATACTTGCTTCACCATCGCCTGCATCAGAAATAGCTCGAACAACCACAAAAGGTACGTTAAAGGCATGACAAACTTGCGCAATCGCTGTTGCTTCCATTTCTACTGCTGTTACGTTAGGGAAATCCGCTTTAATTTGAGCAATTTTTTCTTCGCTATTAATAAAACTATCACCCGAGCAAATTAAACCACGTTTTACATTTTGTCCTTGTGACTGTGCAATTTCGTCTGCTAAATCGGCTAATTGTTTATCTGAAAGAAAAGCCGCGGGATTTGCAGTAAAGCTGACCGCACTTTTGGGAAAATAGCCACTTTTGAAGCAGCTTCCGCCACTTCTTGCGTACGGATTAAATGACTCACATCCATTCCGCCAAGAAGCACATTTACTTCACCATTTTTCGGAATGAACTGAATATCTAAATGACGGGCTAACTCTGCTAATCCTTCTTCATTGGTTAAGTCTGCATGACGTTTCAGCGCAGCCAATGCTGTCACGCGATAAATCGCACCACTATCTAATAAGGTAAAACCTAACTTTTCTGCCAATGCGTAACAAAGTGTTCCTTTTCCTGCCCCACTTGGACCATCAACGGTGATAATCATTCCCATATAACTTATCCTTTACTTATCACAATTTGACATATTATAGATATAAACACTCTATTTCGCTATTACCACCTTTTAAACTTAACTCAAGATCCACTAACAAAGAGTAAAAAAATAACAAACGCGTACCTATAAGCTTTTTTAGTTAAGTAGCTAACCCACTTATCCCCTACCTTTTAAAATTAATTTTTTTCATTTTTTTAGTTTTTTATATTAATTTTAATAAAAAAGTATTGAGTTTTACAAAATACAAGAAGATAATGCGAATCTTTCTCAAAGAAACAATGAGGATATGTAATGAAGAAAGTTATTAAATTAAATTTAATCACACTCTGCTTAATCAATACCCTAAGTATTTCTATCGTTGATGCAAAAGCTGAAGAAACATTAGATCAAATTGATGTAGTAGAAAAAAATGTCGATAACGATAAAAAACCTTTTACAGAAGCAAAAGCTAAAAGTACAAGAGAACATATATTTAAAGATACACAAACTATCGATCAAGTAATTCGTAGCATTCCGGGAGCCTTTACTCAACAAGATAAAGGCTCTGGCGTAGTTTCTGTTAATATTCGTGGCGAAAATGGGTTAGGTCGTGTCAATACTATGGTCGATGGCGTCACACAAACTTTTTATTCTACCTCAATGGATTCAGGACAATCTGGTGGTAGCTCTCAATTTGGAGCAGCGATAGAGCCCAATTTTATTGCTGGTGTAGATGTCAATAAAAGTAATTTTTCCGGTTCTAATGGTATAAATACCTTGTCTGGTAGTGCTAATTTTAGAACACTAAGTGTTAATGATGTTATTACTGATGACAAACCTTTTGGGCTCATCGTAAAAGGAATGACGGGAAGTAATGCAACTAAATCCAATTTTATGACGATGGCTGCAGGCAGAAAATGGCTTGATAATGGTGGCTATGTAGGCGTGGCATATGGTTATAGCCAACGTGAAGTTTCACAAGATTATCGTATTGGTGGAGGAGAACGATTGTCTTCGCTAGGGCAAGATATTCTTGCTAAAGAGAAAGAAGCCTATTTCCGCAATGCAGGTTATGTTTTAAATTCAGCTGGACAATGGACACCTGATTTAAACAAAAACCATTGGTCTTGCAATGCCCCCTCTCCAACATTTCATGGAAGTACAGAAAAAACGACAAGCTCTAATGATTTAACAGGAGAAACAGAAACAATATGGACCGATTCAAATTGTATTACTCATATTGAAAAATCCAATATATACGATCCTGAAGAAACAGAGACCAGTGTAAAAAATATTTATAAAAATCAGGCTAGAAAAAACATTCTACAACAATTAGGAGCTGGAAAAAAACCTGAGGATATTGAAGAGCTCCAAAAAGGTGATGATGGAATTGAAAAAACTGACAAATCATTTGAACGTAATAAAGATCAATATAGCGTCGCCCCTATTGAACCTGGCAGTTTGCAATCTCGTTCTCGTAGCCATTTATTAAAATTTGAGTATGGGGATGATCACCATACTCTAGGGGCGCAACTACGTACATTGGAGAATAAAATTGGTTCTCGCAAAATTGAGAATCAAAACTACCAAGTCAATTATAATTTTAATAATAACAGTTATCTCGATCTTAACTTAATGGTGGCACATAACCTTGGAAAAACAATTTATCCTAAGGGAGGATTTTTTTCTGGCTGGCGAGTAACAGATAAACTTATCACAAAAAATGTAGCAAATATCATTGATATTAATAACAGCTACACATTCTTATTACCAAAAGAAATTGATTTAAAAGCTACGTTAGGTTTTAACTATATTACCAATGAATATAGCAAAAATCGTTTTCCAGACGAATTAAGTTTATTTTCCAAAGAAGCATCGCACGATCCTGGTCGTTACAATTATTTAGGAAAATTTGAGGGCACTAGAACTTTACTCCCCCAACGTTCAGTAATCTTACAACCTTCTGGTAAACAAAAATTTAAAACTATTTATTTTGATACCGCACTTTCTAAAGGTATTTACCATTTAGACTATAGTGTCAATTTTACGCATTATGCATTTAACGGTGAGTATGTAGGTTACGAAAATACACCAACACAAATTAATGAACCGATTTTGCATAAATCAGGACATAAAACAGCGATAAATCACTCGGCAACACTTAGCGCGGATATCAATGATTATTTTATGCCGTTTTTCACCTATTCGCGCACACATAGAATGCCAAATATTCAAGAAATGTTCTTCTCTCAAGTATCTGATGTTGGCGTAAATACGGCATTAAAACCTGAGCGAGCTGAAACTTATCAACTTGGTTTTAATACCTACAAAAAAGGCGTTTTCACTAAAGAAGATGTATTAGGTTTAAAATTAGTGGGCTATCGTAGTTTTATCAAAAATTATATTCATAATGTATATGGTGTATGGTGGAGAGATGGCATTGTTCCTGACTGGGCTTCTGAGAATGGATTTAGATTCACCATTGCTCATCAAAATTATAAGCCTATTGTGAAAAAGAGCGGTGTTGAGTTAGAAGTAAATTATGACATGGGACGTTTCTTTGCAAATCTGTCTTATTCATACCAACGAACAAATCAACCAACCAATTATGCGGATGCAAGCCCTCGTCCTAACAACGCATCAAAAGATGATATTCTGAAACAAGGTTATGGTCTATCTCGTATCTCAATGTTACCGAAAGATTATGGAAGATTAGAACTTGGCTCTCGCTGGTTTGATCAAAAATTAACTCTTGGTATCGCAGCACGTTACTATGGGAAAAGTAAACGAGCAACCATTCAAGAGGATTATATTAACGGTTCTCAATTTGAATTAAATACGAGCCATGAACGAACTTATTATGCAATTAAGAAAACAGAGGAAATTAATAAACAACCGATTATTTTAGATTTGCATGTAAGTTATGAACCTGTTAAAGATTTAATTATCAAAGCTGAAGTACAAAACCTACTAGATAAACGTTATGTTGATCCTTTAGACTCAGGCAATGATGCTGCTTCACAGCGCTATTATTCAAGCTTAAATGATTCAATTTGTAGTAAAAATAATACTTGTGAAGATGGAGGAAAAGATAAATCTGTACTTTATAACTTTGCACGAGGAAGAACTTACATTCTCAGTTTAAACTATAAATTCTAATAGGTTTATATAAAAAGGCATAGTTAATTAACTATGCCTTTTTAAATAATGTTTATAATTCAATTTTAGAATTTATTATCTTATTAAAAGATTATTACTACAGTCTGTCTATCATCCCTAATACTAATGCCGAAGACTGTTTTGCAGCTAACGGTAAGAACTCTTCAAATGACATACCCGCTTCGCCATCACCTGCATCCGAAATTGCTCGAACAACCACAAAAGGTACATTAAAGGCATGACAAACTTGCGCAATTGCCGTGGCTTCCATTTCTACTGCTGTCACATTGGGGAAATCAGCTTTAATTTGAGCAATTTTTTCTTCGCTATTAATAAAACTATCACCCGAGCAAATTAAACCACGTTTTACATTTTGTCCTTGTGACTGTGCAACTTCATCGGCTAAATCGGCTAATTTTTTATCTGAAAGAAAAGCCGCTGGATTTGAGGGTAATTGACCTTTTTCATAACCGAAAGCTGTCACATCAGCATCGTGATAGCGGGTTTCATCGGAAATAACGATATCTCCTACTTTTAAACCTTTTGCGACACCGCCTGCTGAGCCGGTATTTAAAACCACATCCGGTTTAGCCAATTGTAATAAAGCGGTAGTGCCAATAGCTGCCGCGACTTTACCAATCCCAGATTGCAATAATGCGACCTCTTTACCATTAATTTTGCCTTCAAAAATGACCGCACTTGCCACTTTTATTTCTTTTTTATCTGTCATTAATTGGGATAAAATTTCCACTTCTTGTGCCATTGCACCAACAATCCCGATTTTCATTATTTTTTCCTTTCTTGTTCGAGTTTATTCACTAAGAAATCTAATACCGCAACGCCATAATCATCGTTATATAACGTACTTGCGGTGAGCACATATTTTCCGCCCACAACCACATAAGGGAACGTAAATACGCCATATTCTTCTGTTAAATTAATGGCATTATTCACATCTTCTTTTACTTCAGCAGAATGCACGACTTTATTAAATTCAGCTTTACTGATTCCTTGCGAGACTATCCATTCACGCATCTTATCTAATGACGATAATTCGGTATAACGTGCCTTTTCAGAGGTTTCAAATAACAGCGTATCTGATAACTCACCTACTTTTAAACGCTGTAAGGTATAAAATATTGTCGCTGAAAATTTTGCTTCATTCGTAGCAACCGGGTATTCATCTAATGCCACTTTATTTGGACGAATTTGGCTATAAAGCTGCAAAATATCTTGAGCGGAAGAACAAACTCGGCAGTCGTAATCAAAGAAAAATTGGATAGGAATTTTACGATCGCTTCTTTTGGCTTGTTCAATCGGTTCTTGATATGAAAAATAATCTCGACCATCTTCAAACTGAGCCACATTCGCTGGTGGTAAGTGCGGTGGATTTTTGGCAGAAAAATCCTTTGCACTGACTTCACCAAATGCGACATTCGTCACACTCAGCAATATCATTGCAAAGGATCCTTTTAATAATTTATTCTGCCAAACTTTTTTCATAAATTAACCAATTGGTTCAATATAATCGACTAATAATTGGACGTTTCGATTTCCACGAAACTCATTAATTTCTAACTTATAAGCAAATTTTGCCTGCTTAATCGACAAATCGGGATAATACCGAGTATCGATATTAAACGCAATGGCATCTAATAATGGACCACCATTTTTAGGCTCAACGAGCATTTTTAAATGATTTTGATTTTGCCCGATCGCGCGTTGCTCAAAAATTTTAAACTCACCATCAAAAACAGGCTCAGGAAAAGCTTGTCCCCAAGGTCCGCCAGATTTTATCACTTCTGCTGTTTCAATACTAAATTCATTTGCTTGAAGTTCGCCATCCGTCCAAATCACACCTTGTAATTGATCTTCATTTAACCAATCTTGCACCGTTTGATTAAAAATCTTTTGAAAATCAGGGAAAAAGCTTTCTTTAATGCTTAGTCCTGCTGCCATGGCATGACCGCCAAATTTTAAAATCATATCCGGATGTTGGGAATGAATACGCTCTAATACATCGCGCATATGCAAGCCTTCAATTGAACGCGCAGAACCTTTTAAAATGCCTTCTTGATCTTGCGCAAAAGCAATAACGGGTCGATGGTATTGATCTTTTATACGAGAGGCCACAATACCTAATACACCTTGATGCCAATCTGGCTGGAATAAGGCTATCCCCATTGGTAATTCATCAGAAAGTGCGGTGAGATTTCGGCAAATTTCTAAGGCCTCCAACTTCATGCCTTGTTCAATTTCTTTTCTAGCCTGATTCAAGCTGTCCAAATCCAAGGCTTGTGCTCTTGCCTCTTGCATACTTTCTGCAAGTAATAACTCTACACCAACAGACATATTATCTAATCGGCCCGCAGCATTTAAACGTGGTGCAATCGCAAAGCCCAAATCAGCCGAGCAAAGTTTTTCAACTTCCCGATTAGCCACTTCAGCGAGAGCAATAATTCCTGGTCGACAACGCTTCGCACGAATTCGCATCAACCCTTGATGGGCTAAAATACGGTTATTTTGATCAAGGGGAACAACGTCTGCAATCGTGCCGAGCGCGACTAAATCCAGTAATTCAGTAAAATTAGGCTGTGTTTCAGCCGTAAAAATACCCAATTCGCGAAATTTGGCACGCAAAGCGAGCATTAAATAAAATGCTACGCCTACACCGGCTAAACATTTTGAGGGGAAATCACATTGTTGCAAATTTGGATTAACAATGGCATCAGCATTCGGCAATATTTCTGGTGGCAAGTGATGATCGGTAATCAACACCTTCACACCTTGCTCTTTTAAATACGATACGCCCTCAAAAGACGATACCCCGTTATCCACCGTCATCAATAACTGTACACCTTTTTCCATTGCCATCTCAGCAACAGGTACACTCAAGCCATAGCCTTGCTCAAAACGATTTGGCACAAGGTATTCCACATCAGTAAAGCCAAGCATACGCAAAGCTAACACTGAAAGTGCCGTACTGGTTGCCCCATCTGCATCAAAATCACCGACGATAACAATCTTTTGTTGCTGTTGATAAGCATCAACCAATAAATCCACAGCTTGTTGAATACCATGTAATTGATTAGGGTTCAGCATTGATTGCAAAGTGCGGTCTAATTCTTGGCTATTTTTAATATGGCGAGAACGATAGAGACGATCGAGTAATGCATTATCTGAAACAGGATTTCCGGCAGGAATTTCACGACGTTTGATGAGTTTTTTCACAGTATTTCGTTATTAAAAATGACCACTAAAGGAACATTCGATATGTGCTTTAATAATATGAATATTTTAAGGGCGTATATCATACGCCCTCACTACTAACAATTATTGTGCTGATTCTTGTAACACAGCTAATAAATCTTGAGGTTTTAAATATCCCCCAAGCATTTCACCTGTTGAAGTCACAATACTTGGCGTACCTTTCACACCAAGTTGTACACCTAAATCATACTGTTTTTTCACAATGTTAGGTGTTTTCAATTCTTTCGGTAAGTTACCTTTTTCTGCTTCGTTCAATGCAAATACAGGATCTTTCGCTGTCCAAATAGCTTCCATTTGGCGAGCTGTTTCATTCATTCCAGCACGTGGGAATGCAAGATAACGAACGGTAATACCTAAATCATTATATTCTTTCACTTGTTGATGAAGGATATGGCAATAATGACAAGTAATATCCATGAATACGGTCACAACATATTTTTCATTTTTTGCCGGATAAATGATCATTTCGTTTTTTAATGCATTCACTTTATCCGCTAAAAGTTTACCTGCCACATCAACTGGGCCTTTATTTGTTAATTCATACATTTTGCCTTGCAAAACATATTGACCATTTTCACTCACATATAAAATGCCTTGATCAGTCACGGCTGTTTTAAGGCCTTTTACCGGTGAATCTTTCACTTCAATATTTTTCGCACCTAATGCTTGTAATTTCGATTTAATCTCAGCATCAGTCGCCATTGCAGTGGCAGAAGCAGTGATTAAAAGTGCGGTCAGTAATTTTTTCATTTTTATTCCTAAATATCTAAACAACAAAGATTAGAATTATAAATGGATCGATGATTTGTGCAAGCCAAACTACCCAAAAAACTGAAAATGACTTATACTTCTGCCGCTTATAGAGGTTTATTTATTATGTTTGAAATTAATCCAATCAAAAACAAAATCGCCGACCTTTCCAAGCGCACTTCTGTGCTTCGGGGGTATCTTTGACTTCGACGCAAAAGTTGAGCGTTTAGAAGAAGTTAATGCCGAATTAGAACAACCCGATGTGTGGAACGATCCTGAAAAAGCCCAAGCGCTTGGGAAAGAACGCGTTTCACTTGAACAAGTGGTTGATACCATCAAGAATTTAGAACAGGGTTTAGAGGATATTGAAGGGCTTCTTGAATTAGCCGTTGAAGCGGAAGATGAAGAGACCTTCAATGAAGCCGTTGCTGAATTAGACGAACTTGAACAACAACTTGCCAAATTAGAATTCCGCCGTATGTTTAGCGGTGAACACGATGCGTGTGATTGTTATGTCGATTTACAAGCAGGTTCCGGTGGTACAGAAGCGCAAGACTGGACGGAAATGTTGCTTCGCATGTATCTTCGCTGGGCTGAAAGTAAAGGCTTTAAAACAGAATTAATGGAAGTATCCGATGGTGATGTGGCGGGTTTAAAATCAGCGACGATTCGTGTCAGTGGTGAATACGCTTTCGGTTGGTTACGTACTGAAACCGGTATTCATCGTTTAGTACGTAAAAGCCCATTTGACTCCAACAATCGCCGCCATACTTCATTTGCAGCGGCTTTCGTTTATCCTGAAATTGATGACAACATTGATATTGAAATCAATCCGGCTGATTTACGTATTGACGTTTATCGTGCATCTGGTGCGGGTGGTCAGCACGTCAATAAAACTGAAAGTGCGGTGCGTATTACTCACATGCCAAGTGGGATTGTCGTTCAATGCCAAAACGATCGTTCTCAGCACAAAAATAAAGATCAAGCCATGAAGCAGTTAAAAGCGAAATTGTATGAGCTTGAGTTACAAAAGAAAAATGCGGATAAACAAGCGATGGAAGATAATAAATCTGATATCGGTTGGGGTAGCCAAATTCGTTCTTATGTACTAGATGATGCACGTATTAAAGATCTCCGCACAGGCGTTGAAAATCGTAATACACAAGCCGTACTAGATGGCGATCTCGATCGCTTTATTGAAGCAAGCTTAAAAGCGGGACTTTAATCATCTCTTTGATACAAAAAAAGTGCGGTCAATTTTAACCGCACTTTTTTATTAAACCTCTTCTTTTTCTTTCAGTTTATTCTTGCCTAACACTGCATCTTTCATCACCGTCAGCAATTCTTTTTGCACATGAGAAAGTTTTGGTTTTTCCGACTTTTCAAATGCCAGTGGGCGACAAAACTCCATAGCCTTAATGCCCAATCGAGCCGTCAATAATCCCACGCCAATCCCCTGTGCAGCTCGTGCAGAAAGTTTCGCGGTAATATCTTGCGAAAGCCAATCCATCCCTAAGTCTTGCACGATTTCAGTCGCACCGGCAAAAGCAAGATTCACCAATACCATTCTGATCAAACGAAGACGGGTAAAATACCCAAGCTCAATCCCATAAATCGCTGCAATTTTATTGATTAAACGAATATTTCGCCACGCAATAAAAAACATATCAATAACGGCCAAAGGACTAATTGCCACAATCACTGCGGATTCTGCCGACATTTTCGTAATCAGTTTTTTCGCTTTTTGATCAAAAGACTGTAATACCGTCTTACTAAATAAATGGGTAACTTCGCGAGCAGAATAACTTTCATTCAGCTGTTTTTCCCATTGGACAATTGAGGGATGTTGCGAATCCAATTTTAAGGTATCGGCAATCGATAAACACAAGGCTTTCCCTTTTTCGCTATCCTGTTCAGAAAAAACTTGGTGATTTTTAACCGCACTTTCACCTATTAATCGCTGACTTTGTTCTTGTAGATTCAAACGCTTTTTGAGTTTCACCAAACGTCGCCATTCTGCGATGATTTCAGATAAACCAAACAACACAACGACAAAACTCACTAACGCAAAAGCAAGGTAAATCCATTGTTGATTTTGATAACTATCCCAAATCCATTGAACAGATTGCGCAACCGTCGCCCCTAAAAATAAAAGTGCGGTCAATTTCAAAGCGGTTTTCCAACCACTCGATTTAGGTTTCACAATTTGCTCAAATTGCTCGTCCAACAACTCCCCTTCTAAAGGTTCATTATCAATGGTTGTTTCAACATTATAAAATTCCTGCTTAGGCAGAATTTCTTCCTCTTCTGGTTGTTGAGATTGTGTGAAAATTTGTTTTGTCATTATTCTTTCCAATAAAAATAGAAACGGTATTTTACTTCGAATTTCTTTAGCAAATCTTAAATGGCTGAAATAAAAAAGCAATATTGACTAGAAAATAAAATGAGCTACTATAGTCATGTCCACAATTAGTTTATCTAATGTGTTAAGTTTTAACTGTTAACTAAGAAGGATCTTTTCATGAAGAAACTTATCGCCACTGCGGTGCTCTCCGCATGTTCCATGGCTTACGCCAATACCGACATTCCAAACTACAATACCGATTCTCATCTGTATGAATTCACTCAAACTTATGACTTAGTTGCGCCAAAAGGTTCGCAAGGACAAGCGAATCTGTGGGTGCCTTTACCATTTAATGGTGAGTATCAACAGGTAAAATCTATCCATTTTGAAGGTAACTATTTGGATGCCTATGTGACAGAAAACAACAAATATGGTGCGAAAACGCTCTTTGCGACTTGGGATAAAGATGCACAAAAACGCGATTTAAAAATCACAATGGTGATTGAAACCAAAGATCGTGAACCAATGGTTAAAGGTGCATTAGAAAATTACAAGCCACCAAAAGATGTTCACTATTCTGTTGATGTACAAGAATATTTAAAACCGACTCAACATATTAAAACTGATGGTATAGTGAAACAGTTCGCCGATAAAATTGTAGGCACTGAAACCAATCCATTGAAAAAAGCTGAGTTGATTCACCAATGGATCGTCAACAATATGGAACGTGACAATTCTGTTTTAGGCTGTGGCGATGGTGATGTAGAAAAAATCCTGACTACTGGTGTGTTAAAAGGTAAATGTACCGATATTAACTCTGTTTTCGTTGCACTGGCTCGTGCTAGCGGTATTCCTGCTCGTGAAATTTTCGGTATTCGTTTAGGTGCCGCGGATAAAATGGGCAAATACTCCAAAGGTGCATTCGGTAGCGCGGACGAACATGGCGTAGCTAACGTAAGTGGTGGTCAGCATTGTCGTGCTGAGTTCTATCTTGCCGGTTTCGGTTGGGTGCCTGTTGATTCTGCCGACGTAGCAAAAATGCGTTTAGCAGAGAAAAAATCGGTTGATGATAAGGATACACAAGCCGTTGCCAAATACTTATTCGGTAACTGGGAAGCAAACTGGGTAGGCTTTAATCATGCTCGCGACTTCGATTTATATCCGCAACCAGAACTTGCTCCACTCAATAACTTTGGCTATCCGTACGCTGAAGTGGGTGGCGACCCGTTAAATTCCTTTGACCCGAAAGAATTTAAATATGACTACATCTCTAAAAAGCTCTAATAAATCTTTTTGGGTTGCGATTGCCACCGCACTAAGTGCTGCGGTGGCATCAACATTGTGCTGTATTGCGCCTTTAATCTATTTAGTATTTGGCGTGTCATCCACATGGTTGATTGGCTTGGGTGAATATGATTATTTACGCATTCCGATGCTTATCGTTTCATTATGCGCCTTTGCCTACGGCTTTTGGTTGCTAATGTTTTCCAAAAAAATCATTTGCAGCAAATACATTTCCCGTAAAAAGCTCATTGTTTTGTATTGGATTGTATTTATCGTCATGCTCTTTTTCTTAACTTATCCAACCATTTTACCGTGGATTTTAGAACTGGCTAACTAGGAACAAAAAATGAAGAAATTAACGACCGCACTTTTGCTTTCATTATTCACTTTCTCTATCGCTCAGGCGGAAGAAACAAAGCAAGTTGTGCTAAAAGTGAATGAAATGAACTGCCAGCTTTGTGCTTATTTAGTGAATAAAGAGCTACGTAATATTGATGGTGTGATTTCCACTAAAGCTTCCATTAAAGATAGAACTGTGACTGTTGTAGAGGATCCGAAAGTTGCTGATGAGCAATTAATTAATGCGATTCATAAATTGGAATATACGGCGGAAGTGATTAAGTAAAGCGGTGAAAAATAAAAGTGCGGTCAATTTTGTGAAGTTTTAAAACTCATTAAAATTGACCGCACTTTATATCTGGACATTTAAAATTACATTCTACTCCAATATCAATCTATCCAATACTTTTAAACTCGTACTTATTGAAAGATTGACGAGATTACCACCGCTTATTTCTAGCTTCAATTATCAAAACTAAAGTCGCCATTGCAGCAGAGCCATTTAACCAAAAAGATGCCATTTTCTTAAAATCAGAAAAAGAATAATTATCAAGCTTTAGAAGCAGCTCAAATAAACTAAACGCTAACGTAGAAAATGTAAAACAAATAATAAATATAATTACCCAAAATATAAGATATTGAAGTAATAGCTTAGTTTTCAATACTCCTCCTGATACATAGGTTCATTATTAAATATATTACTACTTTAGCTATGTTCCAAGCCACCTCTAATGATTAGATATGATGTTGCATTGAGTTTAAATACAAAGTGCGGTCAAAATTGACCGCACTTTTTTGTCTTTAAGAATCGACTTATTTAATCACGCCACATGCCATACGTGGGCCGCCACCGCCAAGTGGAGCTGGATGATCTGAGTGGTTGTCACCACCTGCGTGGATCATAATAGAATGACCACGAACTTCATCTAATTTTTTAAGACGTGGTGCTAAAACAGGGTTAGTTGCTGTACCATCATGTAATACAGTTAAAGCCGGTAAGTCACCTAAGTGAGCATCATCTTGCCATGGATAACCGTGTTGTTTTGCACCTTTAGGATCCCAGTGACCGCCAGCCGCTAAGCCTGCTGTTAATTTACCGTCTTTTTCTTTTGGATCACAGCTTGGATTTTCATGAATGTGGAAACCATGTAAACCTTCAGCTAAACCTTGTAGATTTGGTGTAAACACTAAACCATAATTTGATTCAGTAATAGTTACTGTCCCTACATCTTTGTTACCATTTGCAGGATCTAATTGTTGTACTTTTACTTCGATTGAAGGACCTGCTGGTTTTGCCATATGGTCATGTGCATTTGCCACGCCAGCAGCACAAATTCCGCTGATTGCTAATGCTAAGAGAGTTTTCATTTTCATCATAAGCTCCTTTACTTTAGAAAGACTCGAATTGATTCTACCTAAATACCAGTAAAAAAATAGTGGTTTATATTAAGTATTTGACAATTAAATTGATTTGATTTTTCTATCAATCAAACCTATCCGCCAATAAAAACTGTAAAACTGCATCCATTCTTAAATGCGGGATGCTTTCACCTTGTTGTAAAACTTGAGGTTCGAAGGAATCAAAATCAAAAGATTGTTTTGACCAGAACTCTGCACTAGGTAGTTTACTTGGTACAGACCCCGGATAAAGCGTAATCAGTTGTTTATCTAAAGAACGCACACCTTGAATAGCTTTAATTTGTTTACCATTTTGATTAACTAAAACCTGTTTCGTCGCACGAATGGCGGCAATTGCCGTATATTCTGTATCAATTCCTTCAAATTCTACATGACGACCGCCCTCTTGCACTAATTGACGCATCAGACTGATTAAGTTTTGAATTTGATCGGTTGTGATATGATCGGCTTTTGTTGCCACAAACATGAGCTTATCAATACTCGGGGAAAACAAGCGATTAAGTAAATTGCGTTTCCCATAGTGGAAATTTTTGAAAAGCTGATTAAGTCCTGTTTGCATATCAATAAAAGCTTGTTGGCTATGATTCAGTGGCGTTAAGCAATCGGCTAGAATCACTTGGCGATC
>CAKQTN010000013.1:0-20206 GCA_934276625.1 uncultured Haemophilus sp. | reverse complement strand
AAAAGTGGTGGGCGATACCGGTCTCGAACCAGTGACCCCCTCCTTGTAAGGGAGGTGCTCTCCCAACTGAGCTAATCGCCCTTAATGTTGTGGATTGGCATTATAAGTATAATGAGATTTCAGTCAATATATTTTTATGAAAAAGCGTCTAGTTGTTGCAAAAATAGGCATAAAATCAGATTTTTTATTTAGAAGTCACGCAAGTCGTAGTAAAATAAAAGTAATTTTTGTAAATGAATAGGTTATTAAGAAAATGAAAATTGATCCTCCTTTTGAACTAGATCCGAATGTCAAAGTACGTACGCGTTTTGCCCCAAGCCCGACAGGTTATCTGCACGTGGGTGGCGCACGTACAGCTCTTTATTCTTGGTTGTTTGCAAAACATAATAACGGTGAGTTTGTATTACGTATTGAAGATACCGATTTAGAGCGTTCAACACCAGAAGCAACAGCGGCAATCATTGAAGGGATGGAGTGGTTAAACCTTGCTTGGGAGCATGGTCCTTATTATCAGACCAAACGCTTTGATCGTTACAATCAAGTCATTGATGAAATGATTGAGCAAGGCTTGGCTTACCGTTGTTATTGCTCTAAAGAGCGCTTAGAGGAATTACGCCATACACAAGAGCAAAACAAAGAAAAACCACGTTATGACCGTCATTGTTTACATGATCACAATCATGCAGCCGATGAGCCACACGTAGTTCGTTTTAAAAACCCAACAGAAGGTTCAGTCGTGTTTGATGATGCGGTGCGTGGTCGCATTGAAATCAGCAACAGTGAATTAGATGATTTAATTATTCGTCGTACAGACGGTTCACCAACCTACAACTTCTGTGTGGTGGTAGATGACTGGGATATGGGTATTACCCACGTTGTACGTGGTGAAGACCATATTAACAACACCCCGCGTCAAATTAATATCTTAAAAGCGTTAGGTGCACCAATCCCAGTATATGCGCACGTTTCCATGATTAATGGTGATGATGGTCAAAAACTTTCAAAACGTCATGGTGCGGTAAGTGTGATGCAATATCGTGATGATGGTTATTTACCTGAAGCCTTAATTAACTATCTTGTTCGTTTAGGTTGGGGCCATGGTGACCAAGAGATCTTTACACGTGAAGAAATGATTAAATTCTTCGAATTAGATCATGTGAGTAAATCAGCGAGTGCATTTAACACGGAAAAATTATTGTGGTTAAATCACCATTACATTCGTGAGTTACCACCTGAATATGTGGCAAAACACCTTACATGGCACTATAAAGATCAAGGTATTGATACATCAAATGGCCCAGCATTAACTGAAATCGTGATGATGCTTGCAGAACGTTGTAAAACCTTAAAAGAAATGGCATCAGCAAGCCGTTATTTCTTCGAAGAGTTTGAAAGTTTTGATGAAGCGGCAGTGAAGAAACACTTTAAAGTAGCGGCGATTGAACCACTTGAAAAAGTAAAAGAAAAATTGACCGCACTTTCTAGCTGGGATTTACATTCTACTCATGAAGCGATTGAACAAACCGCAGCTGAATTAGAAGTAGGGATGGGTAAAGTTGGGATGCCATTACGCGTGGCTGTAACAGGCTCAGGTCAATCACCTTCTATGGATGTGACATTAGTGGGTATCGGTCGTGAACGTGTGTTAGCGCGCATCCAACGTGCCATTGATTTTATTAAATCTCAAAACGCTTAATATTTAGGCTGATAAGCGGGATTTGATTATTTCAATATTGACAGTTTATCAGCCGAAATTTATCATAGCTTGCGTTATTTGGGGATATAGCTCAGTTGGGAGAGCGCTTGAATGGCATTCAAGAGGTCGTCGGTTCGATCCCGATTATCTCCACCAAATTTAAAACCTTGAAACTTAAAGTGAGTTTCAAGGTTTTTTCTTTATGGCGAATCTACATTTCTTTTAGATAATTCAAGCCTAATCCATTCATTTGTCGCATAATCCAACTTTGTTTTTTACGAACTAACGCACTAGGCTTATTCACTTTATAGATAATAGGATTCGGTAAAACTGCAGCGAGTAATGCCGCTTCTGATTGAGTTAAATTTTTCGCTGATTTTTTGAAGTAATAGCGACTGGCTGCCTCTACACCAAAGATGCCATTACCAAATTCTGCGATGTTTAAATACACTTCTAAAATGCGTTCTTTGGACCAAAAGATTTCCATTAATGCCGTTGTGGGAACTTCTAATCCTTTGCGAAACCAACTTTGTCCATGCCAGAGAACGAGGTTTTTCGCGGTTTGTTGAGAAATCGTTGAAGCGCCTCGGGTTCGGCGAGATTTTTCATTAAATTTAAAGGCCTTTTGAATCGCTTCAAAATCAAAGCCCCAGTGGTTTGGAAATTTTTGATCTTCAGCAGCAATCACTGCAAGTTGCATATTTGGTGAGATTTCATCAAGGCTCACCCAATCGTATTTGATTGAATAGCTGAAATCCAACTGTAATAAGTGCCCGATTTTTTGCTGTGCCATATAGGCAGAGAAGGGAACAGGGATAAAGCGGAAACAAATGAAAAATGCCAGGATTGCGAGAGAAAAACGCCACGCAACCCGTTGCCAATTTTTTTTCCACCAAGATGGGTGAAAAAGAGGTAAAAGTGCGGTCAGAATTCGCTTAGTTTTTTGCAGCTTGCTCATCGAGTTGGCTTTTCACCCAGTTTATAAAATCCGGATCCATTGTTTTGAGCATATTAGAACCACGCGTAATGGTTGCCGCACTGGTATTGAGATTTTGTTGAATCTCTCGTTGTGAGAGATTTTTATCCAATAACTGCGCCACGATTTGTAAACGTAAACCTACTGCATCGCGCTCATCTGGCGTGAGCAGAAGCGTTAATAAATCTTGTGCTTTCCCTTGTTCAAACGCGGCTTGCAAGGTCGCGAGGAAAGCATTCCATTGTTCTAAATTGCGACTAATATACATATCAACAATCCTATACTATTAAACTAGTGCGACTAGTATAGCCGATCGTATTCCTCTTTGCTAAAGGTTTGTAATTTTTCTTTGTCTTGTAGGTGTTGATAGTAAAAATCGTAAGTTAATACGTTTTGAACATAACCTCGCGTTTCAAAGAACGGAATAGAGGCAATAAATTCATCCATGGCCAATTTGCCATTGGCTCTCGCAAGCCATTTTTCTACACGGCTTGCTCCCGCATTATAGGCGGAGGCGATCAAAATGCGGTTATTAGGGTATTTAGCATTTAACTCATTTAAGTGAGCCGTACCGAGTAAAATATTATTAAGCGGTTTGAATAAATCTAACTCTCCATTATAAGGAAGTTGCTGATTTTCTGCCGTTTTTTGCGCGGTACTTGGTAATAGCTGCATTAATCCTCGCGCATTTGCGGAAGATTGTGCCATTGGATTCCAAGCACTTTCTTGGCGAGCAATTGCCATCGCAAAAGTTTTGGTGACGCGATTATCCACAATCGCTTGAGGTTCCGTTTCGCTGAGATTCACATTACTGAGGGCAATATCAAAATATTGACTGTAAGCATTTGGTAAGCGTAAGTCGATATAATCCCAAGCTTTTGCAATAATCGAGCCATCTACGCCCAATTCAAACCAATTTTGTTCATTTGCATATTGGCTTAATGCAAGTTGTTTCTCTTGCGGTAGTTTTTCTAATAGAGAACGCCAGCGTTGTTTGGCTGCACCTAATCGATCTAATTGACGTAGTTCTGCAATCTCAGCTAATTCAGTTGCATACTTCTCTTGGATATTGGACTCTTGAGGAATTTTAGGCATTTCCAGTTTGTAGGAATGACCTAATTTGACGGCTGCTAACATTGGATAAAACCCACGTTCTCTCGATAAAGCTTCTAATCGTTGTTTCGCATCTTTATCGGATGCTTGAGCAGCTATTTTAGCCATCCAATAACGCCATTCTTGTTTTTGTTTTGCTTCATCTGAAAGTGCATTTAACCAGGCGAGTAAATCTGTTTGTTGCCAAATAGCCGTACGTAAACGACGTTCAATGAGGTTATCTGCATTGAGTTTAAGAATTTCCTGATCGCGCCATTGCACAAAATTAGGACTTTCGTTATCAAAGAAACGGCTAATAAAAGCGATTTTCCAATCACGTAATTCAGTTTCGTTTAATTGCCAAGTCTTAGCCCATTGCTCGTAAGGGGTGAAGGTTGGCTCATTCATATTTTCCGGAATAGTTCGCAAATAACGAGAAAAACCTAGCACTACGGCAAATTTATGGATAATTTTATTCGTATTACCATCAATTAATGGCAATGACTCAGCGAGTGTTTTCAAATTAGCTGGATTTTTTAAGAGATTCAAATAAAGAGCCAAATCGATATTTACCTGAGCATTTTCTTTCGCACCATCAACTTTTTCTAATTCTTTAGCGAGTATTTCGAGGCCTTTAGCATCATTTTTACCAAAGAGCATTTCCGCTTTTTGATAGATCTTCTCTTCAGTGCGTCCACCTTGTGAATACCAAGCCGCCCAGAGTTGAGCATCATTAGGAAGCTCCGCATTGTTAAGCCAAAGTTGTTCATACTCAGATAAAATAGCCGATTTATTCTTATCGTTTGATTGGTTTTCTGCTGTTTGACTAGTATTAGCTGTTTCTATTTGATATTTAGCTGTGAGCACGGCAATTTGTGTTTCCAAATTATTTGGCGTGAGTTTAGCGAGCGCTTGAGTATCTTCAGCATTGGTGAATAATGTAAAAATGCTTTGTTCTAATTTTCCACGTAGAAAATGAGAGGCATGCTGCTGAATAAATTGTTCAATGTCTGTTCGTAATGCATTTACTTCTTCACGAGCCGTATCGCGATTAACGGTTTTTACACGTGCATCTAAATAAGCTGCCATAGCATCAGTTTGCAATGGATAGCCTTTTAAGGAATCAATCAAACTCAGGAATAACTTCGCATTATTAGAAACATGATTATTTTTGACCGCACTTTTTAGGAGCGATTCTAATTGCAGAAAAGTCGCACGTTGTTCAATCAGCTTTAATTCATGAGCATGCTGTTGTTGTGCCCATTTGGCTTGTTCTTCAGCAAGATTAACTTGTGGTGCAGTTTCAGTTTTGCTTTTATGAGCATGTTGATTGGCCAAAGCAGAACCTGAAAGTGCGGTTAAAATAAATAATGAAATTGTTGTGTGTTTAAGTGCTCGCATAGGAGATTCCATATAAAGAGAAAGACGGATATTTAGATCCGTCTTTGAGTGTAGAGTTCGTTTTATTTAGAAAACTTTTTTGAATGGCTTCACAATCACATCCCCATAAACACCCGCTTCTACGTAAGGATCTTGTGCAGCCCAGTCTTTTGCTGCCGACAGGCTTTCAAATTGAGCAATCACTGTCGAGCCGGTAAAGCCAGCTTCGCCTGGATTTTCATCATCAATGGCTGGATTGGGGCCTGCTGTTAATAAGCGCCCTTCTGCTTGTAATTGTTTTAAACGAGCAAGATGTTGTTCACGTACAGCAAGACGTTTTTCTAAAGTGCCGGGAATGTCTTGGGCAAAAATTACGTAATACATCATTTATCCTTTTAACAATTTAATTCTTCGATAGAGGCTAATGCACGTTCTAGTTCAAGATTACCTTCACGTGGAATAGCGCGGGATTTACCGTCTTTACCAACCGCGACAAAGGTAAATACGGCATCTGTCACGCAGTAACGTTCCCCAATTGGTTCACTGGCAACTTTTTTCACCCATACTTCTACCTTGATTTTAATAGAAGAACGCCCCACGCTGAGACATTGACCGTAACAACACACTACGTCGCCGACTGCGATTGGTTTAATGAAATTCATACTTTCTACGGCAACGGTGACCACACGGCCATGAGCGATTTCTTTGGCAAGAATTGCTCCGCCCATATCCATTTGGGACATAATCCAGCCACCGAAAATATCGCCGTTGGCGTTGGTATCCGAAGGCATTGCTAAGGTACGTAATAATAATACGCCTTTAGATTGACGACCGTTTTTATCAGTAAGATTTGTAACCATTATTTATCCCCATCATTCTTTTGATCATCTTTAGGTAAGTAACGGTAAATATAAGCACCGCTGATGATTGTTGCAACAAAGGTCATACCAAGTAAACCGAAAGATTTAAAATCAACCCAAGCATCTTCAGACATATTTTGACTGATATAAATATTTACGAGCATGCACAGAATGAAAAATCCTGCCCAGCCTATATTTAATTTGTTCCACACATTATCCGGTAATTGGATTTCTTTGCCTAATAACTTTTTCACCAGTGGCGTATTGAATTGGAATTGTGCAACTAATAACACAATGGCAAAGAGGGCATTAATAATCGTGACCTTCCATTGTAAATATTTGATTTCATTGAAGTAAGCTGTGAGTAAACCAAAAAAGACGACAGCAATCGCCATGATTTTTTGTTGTTTCTCAATCACACCATATTTCAGTTTGAGCACAATCATTTGAACAAGGGTTGCAATCACTAATACGATAGCGGCATCACGCACCCCAAACATTTTGTAAGTGATGAAAAAGAGAACAAGCGGAATAAATTCAAGAAGTTGCTTCATATTATGCCTTCATAAATAAACTGTAAAAACGGTAAGTAAATACCAAAATAAATAGTTGAAATAATGCTACCAAAATGCCAAAAATCACACTTAGAAATGATGTACCTAGGATTGCACCAACACTATTCACTAATAAAGGTAGAAGTAAATAAGTGATCAAAGCATAAATAATCAATATGCCATTACGTTTAACACCCGCACGCCACACTTGTAAAGCAGTTTGTCCTATAGATTGATTGGATGCAATGTAATGCACAGGCGATAAGCATAGGCGAACAAAGAAAAATAAACCAAATACCATTGAAACAAAGGCTAGGGGAGAGAGCGCATTTTGGCTTAAAGGAGAGAGCTCATCTTTGCTTAAAGATGAGCTCATGACATCAGCAAGGCCAAATAAAAGTGGCAAGCTCATAAAAATATCTAAAACTACCACCCCTAAAAAACGACGCAATGTCAGCATGAGACCTTGATTAATCGGATTTTGATTTTGCTGACTAATATGATGAATAGTTGCAATACCGAAGGTTGCAATAAAAGACATCAACAATTGTTGAAATACAAAAGATCCAATCAGCGCAGTTGGCTCCACTTTGCTCAATGCATTAATAATATCCTGTTGCGATGGATTAGGATTATTACCCAAACTCGGCATTGGGACACTGACTAATGCATTGATAAATTGTGATGCAATGAAAACCCCAACGAAAAGCAGCACGGTTTTTCGCTGATTACGCATAAAGTTGAGGCTATCTTGAAAAATCTGAGTAAAGTTAATTTGCATACTATATCCCACAATAATAAAATCCCGATTATACAGGGTTTATTGTTTTTTTCATAAAATCAGGTTGTTTAATGGTGATTTAAGTCACTCTTTTCAAGAGCGTATATCGCTTTACTCATTAGCGTAACCATTCTGTGGCAACGGTTTGCTGTCTAAATAGGCTTGATTTTCAATGAGTTTTAATCGATCTTCGACAAACCATTTAATCACTAAAGGATAAATGTGATATTCCTGTTCACGAGTTCGAAGCTCAATCTCCTCGACAGTATCGCCAGGAAAAATAGGCACTTTGGCTTGTAATACAATAGCGCCTCCATCGATCTCTTCATTGACAAAATGCACGGTTGTACCATGTTCGCTCTCGCCATTCTCAAGTGCTCTTTGATAAGTGTGTATCCCAGGATATTTTGGCAGAAGGGAAGGGTGAATATTTAAAATTTTCCCCGTAAAACGTTGTGTGAATGGTTTGGTTAAGATTTTCATGTAACCAGCTAATACAATGAGATCAACATTGAGATCTTCTAAATAATCACCGATAGCCTTATCCATATCGAGATTAGAGGCAAAATCTTGGCGCAAAAAAACGCGGCTAGGAATGCCCGCACTTTTAGCGCGTACTAAGCCAAATGAATCTATTTTATTACTGATGACAGTCACAATCTTTCCTGGAATAAACCCAGTTTGACAAGCCTCAATTATTGCTTGAAGATTTGATCCTTGCCCTGAAATCAGGACGGCAATTTTTTTCATATTATTCTACATAAAAGAAGGGCGAACCTTTCATTCTGAAATTTTCGCCCTGAAATGGAAAAGTAAAATTATTTAATGATAACTTGTGGTTCGTTATCTGTCGCACTTTCGATATGACCGATTAACCAGGCATTTTCACCGGATTGTTTTAAAATTGCTAAAGCGGTTTCTACTTGCGATTGCGGTAATGCAATCACCATACCAACGCCACAGTTAAATGTGCGGTACATTTCATAGGTTTCAATGTTGCCTTTTTCTTGTAACCATTTGAACACCGGTTGCCATTCCCAGCTACCTTCATCAATGACAGCTTTGGTATTTTTCGGTAATACACGCGGGATATTTTCCCAGAAGCCGCCACCCGTTAAGTGTGCGATAGCATGGACTTCCGTTTGTTTGATTAAAGCGAGAACAGATTTCACATAGATTTTTGTCGGTGCAAGTACTTGTTCACTTAATGGACGACCATTTAATTGCTCAGTAGCAGGGTTGACGCCAGCAACATCAATGACTTTACGAATTAAAGAATAACCGTTTGAATGTGGGCCACTTGAACCAAGTGCGATTAAAGCATCACCCGCTTTAACTTGACTACCATCAATGATTTCTGATTTTTCGACCACTCCCACACAGAAACCTGCAAGGTCATAGTCGCCAGCGTGATACATACCTGGCATTTCGGCGGTTTCACCACCGACTAATGCACAACCCGATTGTACACAGCCTTCTGCAATGCCTTTTACCACATCAGAGGCAACATCTACGTCAAGTTTGCCCGTGGCGTAGTAATCTAAGAAGAATAATGGTTCAGCACCTTGAACCACTAAATCGTTAACACACATTGCAACCAAATCAATACCGATGGTATCGTGTTTTTTTAAGTCAATGGCTAAGCGTAATTTGGTGCCCACACCGTCTGTGCCGGAAACAAGGATAGGTTCTTTATATTTGCCCGGAATGGCACATAATGCACCAAACCCACCTAATCCCCCGATGACTTCAGGGCGAGTTGTCCGTTTTACGTGTGGTTTAATACGTTCAACTAATTCGTTACCGGCATTAATATCCACGCCTGCATCTTTATAACTTAATGATGGTTTGCTCACAATGTTGTCCTATATTTTTAGGTTAAATGATAAAACGGCGTGATTGTATCAGATTAAGCAAACGTTTGCGATAGTGATTTAATTGGGTTTTAATTAAAAAAAATAACCGCACTTTATTTTGCATGATAAAGTGCGGTCAATTTTAAAAGTGTTTTTAGCGATTCGCTAATTCAAAAATCATCGCTTCAGCTTGGCAGCTAAATGTAAAACGAGCCGTTAAATTTGCGCCATTTTCAGTTTCGGTGATTTCACTTTTAATGTCGCAAGGATCGCTTTCTGTTTTGCGAGCTTTTTCAATGAAACGATTAAGTGCTGCTTCAGCTTCAGCTTTATTCGCATAGGTTTGATGAATATCAACAGAACAATCTGAACCGTCAATAATCGTCCCCACATCAACACAGCTACAAGTGAGAGATTCTTCTGCTTTGCATGTTACTGTCATAGGATTTCCTTATTTAAAATTAAGATTGGTTATATTCTAGCATTTTTGAAACGCTCTGCCAAAGTAGCCGAATTTTTTTAATTTAAATATCATTTATTTATCACTGGTCGGAACACTTAAAAATTAATCTAAAATAATTTGCACTCCATTTATTGGAGTTTTAGAATCTCGCGGATTTTTTCATTATTATTAATAACAAAGGTTCCAAATGACAAAATTTAATAAAACGCTATTAGCAACAGCGACATTACTCGCAGCGGGCGGTGCAAATGCAGCAGCATTCCAATTAGCAGAAATTTCTACCTCAGGCCTAGGAATGGCTTATGCAGGAAATGCAGCTGTTGCTGATAATGCTTCAGTAGTTGCAACTAACCCAGCATTAATGACTGAGTTTAAAAAAGCAGAGTTGTCTGCTGGTGGTGTTTTTGTTGATGCTGATGTTGATGTCACTGGTTCTATTGGTGGAGTACCAGCTAATCATAAAAACGTTATTCCTACTGCAATCATACCTAATATGTATGTGGTTGTGCCTGTAAATGATCGCTTCGCATTGGGCGGCGGTATGAACGTTAATTATGGTTTAAAATCTGAATATAACGATACATACGCTGCTGGTGTATATGGTGGTCGAACAGAATTAAAAGCATTAAATTTTAATTTAAGTGGTGCATATGATTTAGGCTACGGCTTTAGTTTTGGTGTTGGTGTAAATACAATTTATTCTGATGCAGAAGTTCAACGTCATTTAGGTATCGGTGGTAAAGCAATTGCTCAGCAATTAGGTGCAATGGCGACAAAATTAAGTGCAGCTGGCCAGGTTGCTCAAGCAACACAGTTATCTGCAGTAGCTAACCAGTTAGCAAATGCACCTGCAAATACATCTGTATCAAAAATTAAAGGTGATAAATGGAGTCTTGGATGGAATGCGGGTTTAACTTATAAACTCAATGAAAATCACCGTTGGGGCTTAGCGTATCACTCCGCAGTAAACGTTAAATTTAAAGGCAATTATTCAAATGAATTTCCTGTAGCATATAACGCGTTATTATCCCAGTTAGCAAATACTGGCGTTGCCTTGCCAATTACTCAGGCAACCGGAGGAGAGAACATTCCTGGTAGTTTAACCTTACACTTGCCAGCTTATTGGGAGTTTTCTGGATTCCATAAATTAACGGATAAATTAGCGGTTCAATATAGCTATAAATATACTGAATGGAAACGTTTGAAAAGCTTAACTGCATATGGTGAAAGCGGAAATGTTTTATTCCACAAAGATGAAAAATTCAGTAATTCTTCACGTTATGCATTAGGTTTCTCTTATGATGCAACCGAAGCGTTAACAGTGAGAGCAGGTGTTGCTTATGATAAGAATGCAAGTATCAATCATCCATCAATTTCAATTCCAGACACAGATCGTATGTGGTATAGCTTAGGGGCAACCTATCGTTTTACTCCAAACTTATCAGCTGATTTTGGATACGCACACTTACATGGTAAGAAAAATAGCTTTAAAGAAGGTTTATCAGGTCAATTTAAAGTTAAATCAAGTGCTAACCTTTACGGTTTAAACTTAAACTACAGTTTCTAATTTGTAAAAAATTTAGCATAATACGTAGCACACCGAATGTATGTTCGGTGTGCTTTTTTCTTATATGACTTCATAAAAACGAGAGAAAAATGACCGCACTTTTTTATGCTTATATGGACTCACCAATTGGTCGGTTATTAATGCTTTCTGATGGTGAACATCTTACAAATTTAGATTGTGAGTTAGAACAAACCACGCCAAATCCAAATTGGATTTTACGAGAAGATTTACCGCTTTTTGAAAAAGTGCGGTGCGCTTTAATGCGTTATTTTAATGGTGAGCCAGAAAGTTTCTCCGATATTCCTTTATCGCCTAAAGGTACCGCATTTCAACAGGCGATTTGGAAAGCATTGCGTCAAATTCCTTATGGTAAAACGGCGAGTTATGGCGGGTTAGCAGAAAGCATTAATAATCCCAAGGCGGTGCGTGCCGTTGGTGGTGCAGTAGGGAGTAATCCCATTAGTATTATTATTCCATGTCATCGTGTATTAGGGAAAAAATGTGAAATCACTGGTTTTGGTGGTGGATTGCCGGCAAAACGCTTTTTATTGAAACTAGAAAATATTCCTTACATCGACAAAGGCGTAGAATACGTTAAACCGAAATTATTGAAGAAATACCACGAATGATCCCACAAACCGAACAAGCCTTATTAGAAAAAGCGCAATCTATTGCGGGGTTAACCTTTGGCGAACTTGCAGATGAATTAAATATTCCCGTTCCGCCTGATTTAAAACGTGATAAAGGTTGGGTTGGAATGTTGCTTGAAACCGCATTGGGGGCGACTGCCGGCAGTAAAGCAGAGCAGGACTTTTCCCATTTAGGCATTGAATTAAAAACCTTACCCATTAATACCGAAGGTTTTCCGTTGGAAACCACGTTTGTGAGTCTTGCACCCTTGGTTCAAAACTCAGGGGTAAATTGGGAAAACTCACACGTTCGTCATAAATTATCGAAAGTCTTGTGGATTCCTATTGAAGGTAGTCGTGATATTCCGTTGCGTGAGCGACATATTGGCCAACCTATCTTATGGCAACCTTCGACTGAACAAGAACATCAATTACGCCAAGATTGGGAAGAGTTGATGGATTATATTGTGCTCGGAAAGTTAGATCAGATTACGGCACGTATTGGTGAAGTTATGCAACTACGTCCAAAAGGCGCAAACAGTAAAGCCATTACAAAAGGCATTGGTAAAAATGGGGAAGTGATTGATACCTTGCCACTGGGTTTTTATTTACGGAAAGAGTTTACAGCAGGCATTTTAAACGCTTTTCTTAATTATAAAAATGGGTGAATCATCACCTATTTTTTATTTCTCTAAGTTCTGAAAAACACGGAAAAAACCCACCGCACTTTGTAAAGTCTCACCATAAAAAATGAGCGGAATACGATTTCGTTGCCAAGGCGGAACGCCGAGCTCTTGCCAAATTTTTTTCATGGTTTCGGCAGGGCGATTATGCTGTCGTTTTACTTTGCCAGTATAAGCAAATCGTATTTGAATCGGCTCTTGTGTATCAGCAAGTTGAACCTGTTTTTCATTCCAATTGACTAAAATGCCTGCCGCATTGTGGGTTGCATAAATTGCACCAAGATTATCAGGCAAGGTAATCTGTTGATTTAACGGCATATCAAGATAAGTTTGCGACAAATCAGCGAATTTTCCCGTTAAATAGAGACATTGTTGATAACGACGAATAATATGCTCCCCAAGTTGAAATTGTGGGGATGCATCCGCTTTAGCCTGAATAACATCATCAATAATATGCATTAATTGAACCTGCGTTGGCATGGCAATCTGATTTTTAGCCAACCACATGCGCAAAAGTGCGGTTTGTTTTTGCAGTGAATAGTCTAGAAAGTTTAGGAGCAAAAACTGTTTTTGATCCTCAAGAATGTGCTGTTCAAAGCAATCTTGTAACAATTCATTAATCAGTTGATGTTGCTCAAAACAATGTTGTGCGGCACGCTGAACAGCATGATCAAAATGCCCCCAGCGTTGGCGTAATTCAGGCAAAATTTGGTTACGTAAGAAATTGCGATCGTAATGATTATCTTGATTGCTTTCATCTTCGACCCAAGACAGATTTTCTTGCTGAATGTAATCTTCTAATTCATTACGGCTAAAAGAAAGGAGCGGGCGTAGAATAGGCATCCCAAATAATTGACTTTCTTTCTGCATTGCGCCTAAACCTTGTAATCCCGCGCCTCGTTTTAGCGCTAGGAAAAAAGTCTCAGTTTGATCATTTAAATGATGTGCAGTGACCAGATATTCATCTGGCTGAATATGTTTTAAAATCGCCTGATAACGCGCTTCTCTTGCTCCAGCTTCAATGCCATCGTGCATTTCCACTTTGACTTTTTCAATAATAAGTGGAATGGCAAATTGTTTACAGAGTTGTTGGCAATGAGCCGTCCAAGTATCCGCATTCGGGCTTAATCCATGATGGATATGGATAGCTCGCAGACTTAAGTGCGGTCGTTTTTCGCTGAGTTTTTTAACTAAAGAAAGCAGTGCAGTTGAATCCAAACCACCGCTAAAAGCAATGAGAAGCTTATTGGCGGTGGTTGGGATTTGTGCTTGGAATAATGAAAAAAGATCCATTAGGCAACTTTAACAGCTTTGTAGTTTGTGCTTGGATTTAAGATCTCAAAACGTGCAGCAATAGGTTGGAGTTCGTAAGATTTCAAATCAAAGGTGGTTTTCATTACGCCTGCAACAGCATTATTCATTTTTTCAAAAGCTTCAACATCGTTGCCACAGTTTAAGTAATGCGCCAAGAAAGTCCCCGCAATTAAATCACCCACACCAACAGGTTCAAAGTTAAATTTATAAAGCGGACGGCTTAAATGCCATACACCTTCAGGTGTCGCCATAATAATTTCAAAGGTATCAGGATCATTTAATTTACCTGCTTTTCCTAGGTGTTTGACCAACACTTTTTTCACACCTTTGGCCACTAATGCATTGGCGGCTTTCAGCACATCGTCAAACGTATTGATAGGGAAGTCAGAAAGCGTACGAAGTTCGGAAAGATTTGGGGTCATGATATCCGCACGTGGAATGGCTTTTTCAATTAAGCGTTCACGTACACCATCGGCGACCACGCAGACTTTTTCGGCATTTGGCATCACAGGATCGCACAAGTAAAGTGCATTTGGGTTACGTGCTTTGATTTTTTCTAAAGCATAGATAATTTTGTCAACTTGCTCAGCTGAACCTAAATAGCCAGAAAGCAATGCATCACATTCTTGCAGTTTTCCAATGGCATCTAAACCGTTAGCGATCTCACCAATTTGTTCTTGTGGAATCACCATGCCTGTCCATTTGCCATATTGAGTATGGTTAGAGAATTGCACGGTATTGAGTGCCCACACATCCACGCCTAATAACTGCATTGGAAAGGTGGCGGATTTATTACCGGCAAAACCATAAACTACGTGAGATTGGATAGCTAATACGTTTTTCATTTTGAGTTCTCCTTTTATATTATTTTAGGCATTGATGCTGTTTCTTGCATCCATGTAACATTTTTTTCAAAACACAAAAAAGAGCGGTTAAACTAACCGCTCTTTTTCTATTTTATTAACAATAACCGTAAGACATTAAACGTTCATAACGTCTTTCTAATAAGCCATCTTTGTCGAAGGTATCGAGTTCGTTTAGTTCTTCAACAAGGCATTGTTTTAAATTACGTGCCATTTCATGATAATTACGATGTGCACCACCTAATGGCTCTTGAACGATATTATCAATTAAACCTAACTCTTTTAAACGAGTTGCGGTTAAGCCCATGACTTCTGCTGCGGTTGACGCTTTTTCTGCGCTTTTCCATAAGATAGAAGCACAGCCTTCTGGTGAAATAACAGAATAGGTTGAATATTGCAACATATTCACTTTGTCACCGACACCAATAGCTAATGCACCACCAGAACCGCCTTCACCGATTACCGTACAGATAACAGGCACTTTTAAGGTAGACATTTCACGTAAGTTACGAGCAATGGCTTCAGATTGACCACGTTCTTCCGCACCGATGCCCGGGTAAGCCCCTGGTGTGTCGATAAAGGTAATGATAGGTAAGTTAAAACGCTCTGCCATTTGCATTAAACGTAATGCTTTACGATAGCCTTCAGGTGCTGGCATACCAAAGTTACGTGTTACTTTATCTTTTACTGTACGACCTTTTTGGTGACCGATAATCATTACCGCGCGACCATCTAAACGAGCAAGACCACCTACGATTGCTTTATCATCTGCAAAGGCACGATCGCCCGCAAGTTCTTGGAAATCAGTAAAAATATGTTCGATATAATCAAGCGTGTATGGACGATTTGGGTGACGTGCCATACGAGAAACCTGCCATGCATCAAGATTTGCAAAGGTTTTTTTGGTTAATTCATCGCTTTTCTTTTGTAAGCGTTTAATTTCATCGTGTAAATCAATTTTGTCATCAGATGCTGAACGTAGCGCTTCAATTTTGGCTTCAAGTTCAGCAATAGGTAATTCAAAATCTAAATATTCTTGGCTCATTTCTTATCCTAAAATATCGTCAAAAGTTGCCCGCACTTTATCAAGATTTAAGGTGCGGTGCAAATGGTTTTCACTGGTTGGAGCGGATTATAAATATTCCTTTTTTAGTAATGATAACAAAAACAAAAATGCGGAACAAATCACGACAGAAGGCCCCGCAGCGGTATCATAAAAGGCGGAAAGGAATAACCCGCCAACGACGGAAAGCATACTGATTAAAATAGCAATAAACACCATTTGTTCAGGTGTTTTGGCAAAACGTCTTGCTGTTGCGGCGGGAATAATTAATAGCGATGTAATAATCAGGGCTCCAACAAACTTCATACTTAAGGCAATGGTAAGTGCGGTCAAAATCATCAAAATAAATCGCATTTTTTTAATGTTAATGCCTTCCACTTGAGCCAGTTCAGGCGAAACTGTGGTGGAGAGTAAGGCTTGCCAGAAGTAAAGTAGTGTGCCTAATATAATGACGACACCCGCGCCAATGTAAGGTAAGTCGTTAAAATTAATGGCAAGCAAATCTCCAAAAAGATAACTCATTAAGTCTACGCGGACATTTTTAAGTAAGCCAACCGTGACTACACCAAGGGAAAGACAACTGTGTGCGATAATTCCTAAAAGGGTATCCACTGAAAATTGCGTGTTACTTTCGAGCCACACCATTAATACGGCGAGAATAATCGTCAAAATTACAATGGCAACATAAGGATTAATTTGTAGGAAAATGCCTAACGCCACACCGAGTAAGGCAGAGTGGGAAAGGGTATCACCAAAATAAGCCATTTTACGCCACACCACAAAAGCACCCAGTGGTGCGGTAATTAAGGAAAGCAGTAAGCCCGTAAGCAAGGCGGGAAATAAAATCTCAAACATGATTTTTCCTTATTGTTGGCATTCTGATGGATTGGCACTGCAACTACAAACATCGCCATGCATATTATGATGATGATTATGATGGTGCGTATAAAAGCCCACATTTTGTGAGATTTGGTTGCCCCAAAGGCGTATAAATGTTGGATCATTCGATAAACTTTCGGGTGTGCCGGCACAGCGAATATGTTGATTGATGCACAACACTTCTTTACTGTCCGCCATCACGATATGCAAATCATGGGAAACCATTAAAACCGCACAATTTAAGGCTTGTTGAGTACGGTGAATCAGCTGATAAAGTTCAGCTTGACCATTAATATCGACCCCTTGAGTTGGTTCATCTAGCACCAGTAAATTGGGTTTGTTCAAAATCGCACGAGCTAATAACACGCGTTGCATTTCCCCACCTGAGAGTTTTTGCATATTATTTTTTCTCAAATGAGTGATAGAGAGTTGCTCAAGTGCGGTTGATATTTCTTGCGTTTTAACACCTTTTTTGAGTGCCAGAAAACGCTCAACCGTCATTGGTAAGCTGTGATCGAGGTGAATTTTTTGTGGGACATAGCCAATTCTGACATTGGTGCTATAAATCACCTCACCGGATGTCGGCGGTTGTAATTTTAATAAGGTTTTCAAGAGGGTCGATTTCCCCCCACCATTTGGGCCTACAATGGTGATAATTGAATTAGGATAAATGCTGAAATTAATATCCCGTAATGCTGTCTTTTGTTCAAAGACCACATTGATATTTTTCAGCGTAATTAATGGTGTTGGTTGGGCTGGTTGAATGGCGTGAATCTGCATAATCCCCCCTTTAAAAATGGCTCACTAAAATAGCTCATTTCCTTGTTTTTCTCAAGAAATTCTGACTATGCCTAATATTTAGGCATAAGATTTGACATTTTTAGGGTAAAATGAATTTTTTTTAGAGTTTGTAGTCTGAAGAGCGAAAAGCTTTTTATTCATTTTAAAGGTATCTATTTTGCAACACGTTAAATTAGCTAGAGATCGACGGAAACGAAAATCCCGTATAAAAGCGGCGATTTTTTTTGCCGCACTTTTGCTTATTTTAACGGGTATTTTCCTCGCTTTTAAAGATACCGCTGATTATGATCCTTCTTTGCAAAGTAATCTTGAGCCAGAGATGGTGGATAACGTTCAATATCAATCCCTTACACCTGAAAAAACAGAATCTGATAAGTCTCAACCTCAAGCAGGCGAACATCCGGAAACGAAGCAGAATGCGAATACGGAAGATGCGACTTCTTACGATGATGAACTTCAAGCCAAAGATGACGAAGTCGATGAAATCAAACCGCAGTTTGATGAGCTAACTGATTTACCAAAAGATGCGCAAGATGCGCTTAGCGGTATTTTAGATGTAGCCGATCAAGCATTACGTATTACTGATCAATTTAGTCATACTGTGGTGCGTGGCGATTCATTAAAAGATGTGTTAGAGCTTTCAGGTTTAGAAGATGATACGGCGAAGAATTTAATTGCCGAATATCCTGAATTAAAAACCTTGCGCGCAGGTCAGCAGTTCTATTGGATTTTAGATAAAGAAGATCAATTAGAATATTTAAACTGGTTGGTGTCTGAAAAAGAAGAACGCATTTATGAACGCACGGAAGACGGTAAGTTTAAACGCCAAATTCTAGAGAAGAAAAGTATCTGGAAGAAAGAGGTGCTAAAAGGCACGATTAACGGATCCTTTGCTTCAAGTTTACGTGATTTAGGTTTGGATGGTCGTCAAATCAGCCAGTTAAGCTCTGCGTTACAGTGGCAGGTAAGCCTTCAAAAACTCAGTAAAGGCACCAAATTTGCGATTTTAGTATCACGTGAATATTTAGGTGATAAATTAACCGGTCAAGGTAATGTTGAAGCCATTCACATTATGGCAGATGGTAAGAGCTATTATGGTATTCAAGCCGCCAATGGTCGTTACTACGATAAGCAAGGGGAAACTCTTGGCAAAGGTTTCGCGCGTTATCCATTGCAACGTCAAGCGCGTATTTCGTCACCATTTAACCCAAATCGCCGTCATCCGGTAACAGGGCGCGTTCGTCCACATAAAGGGGTGGACTTTGCTGTTTCACCAGGTACGCCAGTTATTGCACCAGCAGAAGGTGTAGTAGAAAAAGTGGCTTATCAAGCAGGTGGTGCAGGACGTTATGTGGTGATACGCCATGGTCGTGAATATCAAACGGTGTATATGCATTTAAGTCGTGCTTTGGTGAGTGCAGGTCAAACTGTGAAGAAAGGGGAGCGTATTGCATTAACCGGTAATACAGGGATTTCAACCGGTCCACACTTACACTATGAGTTTCATATTAATGAACGTGCGGTGAACCCGCTTACGGTGAAATTGCCGGGTACCAGCAGCGGAATGGCAACAGCAGAACGTAAGCAATTCTTAGTTCGAGCGAAAGAAGTCGAAAGAACGTTAAAATTATAGCGAATGAAGTGCGGTCAAATTTGACTGCATTTTTTATACGCCTAAAAATTAGCCGAAAACTGACCGCACTTAATCTTTTCTCTTTTCCTTCAATATGCTATTCTTTTTGCATTTTAGAATTATTCTCATTTTTATGATTAAGCGACGTTATCTGATTTTTCTTTTGATCGTGCTTTCCTTTGTTTCACTTTTTCTCGGGGTAAGTACTGTTAATCTGCAAGGGTTACTGAATTTTGAAGGTAATCAATGGCAGATCTTTCTTATCAGTCGAGTACCACGTTTAATCAGTATCTTGATTGCGGGTGCATCCTTGAGTATTTGTGGCTTAGTGATGCAGCAACTCAGTCGAAATCGATTTGTTTCTCCCACCACTGCGGGTACCATGGATAGTGCAAGATTAGGGATTTTAATGGCGATGCTGTTTTTCCCAACAGCTTCGATGTTGTTAAAAACCACCATTGCGGTCATCGTGTCTTTCCTTGGCACATTGTTATTTATGACGATTCTGTCCCGTTTGAAATTCAAGGACACGATTTTTGTGCCTTTAGTGGGGATTATGTTCGGTAATATCATCAGTTCGATTACCGCCTTTATTGCTTATAAAGAAGATTTATTACAAAACCTATCTGGATGGCTACAAGGGGATTTCTCGCTTGTGATGTCTGGTCGTTATGAATTGTTATATTTCAGTATTCCTACACTCATCGTGGCTTATTTATTTGCCCATCGTTTTTCTATTGTCGGGATGGGGAAAGATTTTGCGGTTAATCTAGGTCTAAATTACAACCAAGTACTTTATCTCGGATTGCTCATTGTGGCGGTCGTGTCTTCAATTATTATCGTGTCTGTGGGCGTGATTCCTTTCTTGGGGTTAATTATTCCGAACATCGTCACACTTTATTTGGGGGATAACTTGAAGAAAGTGTTATCTCATACTGCCTTACTAGGCGCCGTATTTGTTTTATTCTGCGATATTTTAGGTCGAAGTGTGATTTATCCTTATGAGATTTCCATTAATGCCGTAGTTGGTGTATTTGGTAGTGGTATCTTCTTATTTTTATTATTAAAGCGGTATAGAAATGGCTAAGAAATCTTCTTCTCAACTGATTGTATTGT
>CAKQTN010000012.1:0-21498 GCA_934276625.1 uncultured Haemophilus sp. | reverse complement strand
ATCGAAGCAGGCAACTTTATTGATTTAATTGAAATCGATGCGGCTTCTCGTACCAAAGTAGAAGATACGCGTGAGCTATTAGACAACGTGCAATATAAGCCGGTAGTGGGGCGCTATAAAGTCTATCTTATCGATGAAGTGCATATGCTTTCCCGCCATTCTTTCAATGCGTTGTTAAAAACCTTGGAAGAGCCACCTGAATATGTGAAATTCCTACTCGCTACAACGGATCCTCAAAAATTACCGATTACGATTTTATCCCGTTGTATGCAATTTCATCTTAAAGCATTAGATGAACCGCAAATTTCAGCGCATCTTAATCGCGTGCTTACGGCAGAAAATATTCCTTTTGATGCCCCTGCATTGGATAAATTAGCCAAAGCGGCGCAGGGGAGTATTCGTGATAGCTTAAGTTTAACGGATCAAGCGATAGCCATGGGCAACGGTAAAGTTTCCACTGATGTGGTGAATACCATGCTTGGGCTGTTAGATGAAGATCAGCCGATTGAAATCATTTACGCCTTACACCAAGGTAACGGTGAGCGTTTAATGAAAACCATCCAAACGGTGGCAGAAAAAGCGGGCGACTGGGATGAGTTATTGGCAGAAACAGCAGAGAAATTGCATCAAATTGCCTTAATGCAGTTGCTTGCTAAAAATGCCACAGATGAAAGCGATCACTTAGGTTTTCTGGCCAAACATATTTCACCGGAAGACGTACAATTTTTCTATCAAGTAATTGTATCGGGTCGAAAAGAATTGGCCTCCGCACCAAATCGTCGAATTGGCGCTGAAATGACATTATTGAGGGCATTGGCATTCCACCCAAAGTTCCTTACGGCAGCACAAACGCCTAAACAAGGCGGGCTATCCCCTGAACAAAATACACAGAAAAGTGCGGTTGAAAATCAGCCTGTTTCTGGTTATGTGGATATGCCGGTGCTGTCGCAAAACATCAAAGCAAATTATTCTGCACAAGCGCAAAAGCCGATGGCTCAATCGGCGGTTGTGCATTCCTCGTCTTCTCAACCAGTTTCCACTCAAACCAGATCTTCATTAAATTTGGCTAGCCTTGCTGCGCTAGAGGCATTGAATCAATTAACGAAAATTGAGCAATCAGAGCGCCAACATCATCATGATGAACAGCAAGCCGCGGTGGAAGAAACCTTGCATCATCTCCAAGCGTTAGATGAGCAAAAAAAATCGCCAAAAATGACCGCACTTCCTGTGCGAGAGATGACACCACCGAAAGCTGCGCAAACGAAAGCTACTCAAACGAAAGCAGCGGTGTTAAATCCGATTAGTCAACAAGCTGACGAGTTAAAGCAAGGTATTGAGACGGTTGAAAATACCATTGATGACAACGCTGAAATGGATGCGGAAGAGCAAGAAATTCTGGATGCGGAAACCTATCGTTGGGAGTGGAGTAATCCGGATTTAGCTAAAGTGGATAGCGGGGTGCGTCCTTCTGATATTAAACAGGCAATGTTGAAAGATGTGACACCAGAATTGCGTGAGAAAATTATTCAAATTACGCAAAAACAAGATCCTTGGACTGATATCGTCGAACGCTCTGGCGTGATTGGCTTTTCAAAAGAGTTGGCATTAAATTGCTTCATTAAGTCGCAAACAGAAGATGAAATTCAACTCGGACTTCATTCTGAAAAAGCACATTTAAAACAAGAGCGAAATATTAAAAATTTAGTGGAACATCTTGAACGTTTATATGAAAAACCAGTTAAATTGTCGATTTTTGTTGAAGATTCCGATGTTTTAACCCCGATGGATTACCGTAAAAAGGTTTATCAAGACTTACGTGAACAGGCACGTACGGATTTACAGCAAGATAAAAAACTGCTTTTATTACAAAAAGAGTTTGATGCGAAGTTGGATGTCGAAAGCATTCGACCAGTCTAAAACTCATTTCTCTAAATTTTAACTTTATAAAGGAAAGAATATGGCGTTTAGCTCTCTTTTTACTCTTATTGATGACATTGCATCGATTCTTGATGATGTCGCCTTGATGACCAAAATGGCAGCCAAGAAAACTGTTGGTGTGGTAGGCGATGACTTAGCCTTAAATGCTAATCAGGTAACGGGAGCATCTTCCGATCGTGAATTACCCATTGTTTGGGCAGTCACTAAAGGATCGTTAGTCAATAAAATCATTTTAATTCCAATTGCTTTACTGCTTTCTGCGTTTTTACCTTGGTTGATCGTTCCGCTTCTGATGATTGGTGGGGCGTATTTGTGTTTTGAAGGTGTAGAGAAAATTCTACATAAATTTATTGCTCATGAAGAGCATGAAGAAAAAACAACCTTTAATGAAGCCGCTAAAATTAAGGGGGCAATTCGTACGGATTTTATCCTTTCTGCTGAAATTATTATTATTGCATTGGGCGAATTAACTGAAGCGAGCTTGCTGACACGTATTATTTCCCTTTCGGTAGTGGGTATCGGAATCACTATTTTTGTTTATGGCTTGGTTGCATTAATTGTTAGAGCGGATGATTTCGGTTTATACCTTATCAAAAAAGGTGGCGTAGCGAAGTCAATCGGGAATGCAATTTTAGTGATTATGCCTAAATTTATGCGTTCACTTAGTTTTATCGGTACGCTCGCAATGTTTTTAGTCGGTGGTGGTATTTTTGTACATAATGTGGGTTTCATTCATCATTTGCTCGCTGATTATCAATTAGCCGATGGTTTATTAGGTAATGTGGCGACGTTAGTCGTGGGTGTGATTGTTGGGGCGATTGCTTGTGCGATTGTATTACCCGCGATGAAATTATTCGGTAAACACTAAAAACAAGATAAAAAATAACCGCACTTTGATGCTTTCAAGGTGCGGTTTTTTTATAGATGAAACAGACTATTTGCGAGAAGTGTAATCGCCGACACAAACCCATTTATAGCTGGTTAAGGCTTCTAATCCCATTGGGCCACGAGCATGAAGTTTTTGAGTACTTACCGCCACTTCTGCACCTAAACCAAATTGTCCGCCATCGGTAAATCGGGTACTTGCATTCACATACACGGCTGCCGCATCTACTTGATTGATAAATTGTGTGGCTAATCGTTGGTTTTCCGTCAAGATACTTTCTGAATGTTGTGTACCATATTCACGAATATGAGCAATCGTCGCATCCATATTTTCAACCACCACAACATTGAGATCCAATGACCCCCATTCTTGGTGTAGTGCTTGTTCAGTCACTTCTTGCACGTCGGCATTTGCAGCTTGAAGAATCGAAAGTGCGGTCGATTTTGCATGGAATTTCACTTTTTTCTCGGCTAAATACTTCGCTAGTTTAGGTAGGAAAGTATCAGCAATTGAACGTTGAACTAAAAGCGTTTCCAGCGTATTACATGTGCTTGGACGTTGGCATTTTGCATTCGCAATCACCGAAAGGGCTTTTTCTTGGTCAGCACTTTCTTCTACAAAAAGATGGCAAACGCCCACACCACCGACAATCACTGGAATGGTAGAATGTTGTTTACACAACTCATGTAAACCGGCGCCCCCGCGAGGAATAATCATATCCACGTAGCGATCCAATTTAAGCAGTTGCATTACAAGCTCACGATTCGGATCGGTAATGGCTTGGACTGCATGGCGTGGTAATCCCGCTTGTTCAAGGGCATTTTGTATCACTTCTACTAAAATTTGGTTGGAATGTTGTGTTTCTTTTCCTCCACGTAAAATCACCGCATTACCGGTTTTTAAGCAAAGGCTTGCTACATCAATAGTCACATTAGGGCGCGCTTCGTAAATGGTACCAATCACGCCAAGCGGTGTACGAACTCGTTCGATCTTTAATCCGCTATCTAAGGTGCCACCATCAATAATTTTCCCCACAGGATCCGCAAGCGAAATCACATGGCGTACATCATTCGCAATGCCTTTTAGGCGATCTTCGGTTAATAAAAGGCGATCAATTAACGCTTCAGATAAGCCGTTTTGTTTCGCAATTTCAATATCTTTTTGGTTTGCCGCAAGAATATGTTCCGCTTGTTGTTCTAATTGATCTGCAATAATGCTTAGCGCATGATTTTTTTCAGTGGTGTTTAACTGCGCTAAAATAAAGGCCGCATCTTTAGCCTGTTTGCCCATTTGTTCTAACATATCGAATCCCTTGTTATTTCAACAAAAATATGGTGTAGCTTATCGTAAAAATGAGCAAGGTGAAATGATTAAAATTAAGGATTTTGTGAATTAGGTGTGAATGGTTTATGATTTGCCCAGTTTTATACTAGATGGCATATTTAAAAGCACATTTTTTCACTTTCAGTATTTCTTGAAGTAAAAATGGTTGTAATAAAATATCTTAAAAATATGATGAGATTTTGTAGGGAAAATATGAAAAATTTATCAAAATCACCAATAAATAATACATTATGCTTTAGAAATATTAACTTTAATGGATTTTCGACAAGTAACAAATGGGTGGGTTACTTTGGAGCAAATGATTTAGGTGATACTGCTAACATAAAAAGAGCTTCTAAATTGCTTGAAAGATTTTTCTCTGAAGATTTGGACGGTTTTTTCCTTATTAGTGCTCTAGTATATGATGATAATTCAGAGATAGATGATGAGTTAAAACAATCTAGCTATTTAGAAGAATACTTGAGTTTATATGAAGAAGCCAAGAAGAGTAATTTCTTAAATGAGTATACCGGTGTTTATGAAGATTATTTTGAATCAATCGATTTGAAAAATGAGCCACAACCTCCAATAAGTATATTTAACATGCATTTTGATTCCAATAAGATCTTCTTGTATTGTGAGTTAGTTATTGCTTTTTATTTTGGAAAAGTTTGTGGTGGTATTTGTTTTTTAATTAATCCTAAGTTAGGAATTGCACTTTATCCGCATGATGATATTGGTTATGGCTGTATATCTCTTACAGATGACACATCTTTAGCGGAGCGTTTCCTCGAATTTTGTAATGAAGATAAATATTTCTATTCTATTATTGATGAAGAACTTAAGAGTTAATTTTTCTTAAACAATAAAATAAAGGCTAGTATGACATTATTTGATGAGTGTATAGAAGCTCTTTCAGACGATTTTAGTCTCCTGACAGAGGAAGAAGAGAAAGAGGTTCTAAATATTTTTTATAAATATCCATTTGAGTATGGAAATATAGATAAATTAAAGGAAGGTATTGTTACTTTAAAATTTGATAAATTGATCAGATTGATTGAAGAAAAAGTAAAATCTTCAGAAGTTTATGTTTTAGCCGATATAAGTGGGGTACCTATCTTTAAAACTAATTTATTCTTAGCTTTAGAAAAAATAGATGATATATCTGCACTATCAACAAAAGTGTTTTTGCTTGGGGATGGTTATTTGGCTCAAATAGTGTCCCGAAAAACTCCATTAGATATTGTAGCCTTGAATTCTGAGTAGTTAGCGAGTCGTTTAGCATTTGAGTGGTATACAATCTAAAGTGCTAGAATATAAAATGAGTTTGATTTTTAAGAAATTTTAAAAATTTTTTAAATAGTTTTATCTTATGACTCCATCATGCAATCTCTTTAATCAGAGAAAGCTAAACGTACAGCTTATCAATTATTTCGTTTTCTTCGGTAATTTATCATTTGTTTCATCCTCTTGCTCTTGGAAATCGAAAACGGGTAGTCCCCAGCCAAATCTAACAGCAAGTAAACGCAGTGCAAAACCGCTGAATAACGTGAGTAAAATTGAAAGCGTGTGTTCTAATTGAATGTATTGGAATGCCATATACATAGCAGCGGAGAAGAATGACACGCTGGCGTAAAGTTCTTTTTGGAATACAAGAGGAATACGGTTACAAAGTAAATCACGTAATACACCACCAAATGCACCTGTCACCGTTGCTGCGATGGATGTCACGGTAAAACCATAACCCATATCAATGGCAATTTGTGCGCCGATAATGGAATACACGATTAATCCTAAAGCATCTAATACCAAGAAAATAGTGCGAAAGTAGCGCATAAAATGTTTGATGAAGGGCGCAATAAAAACCGTTAATACTGCCGCACCAGCTACCATGATGAAATATTCAGGATGTTTAACCCAGCCAACAGGGTAGTGCCCTAATAATACATCGCGTACTGTACCACCGCCAATCGCCGTTACACAGGCGATAATAATTACCCCGAAAATATCCATTTTTTCTCGTCCAGCGGCTAATGCGCCGGTAATTCCTTCGGCGGTAATTCCAATAATATAAAGTACGCTTAATAGCATTTTTTTGTGGTTCCTAAAGTGCGGTTATCATTTTGCTTATTTTAAAAGGGAATGAGACAAAATGCACGAAAGCCATTAAAAAAAGCCGTAAATTTTGGCATAATGACGCCTTCTTTTCCTAATCGAGAATTTTATGTCAGAAGAACAATCCAAACCCTTGGCCGCATTTCTTGCTATATTGCCAATTGGCTTGCTATTAATGGTCGATTTTTTTATAGAATCTTTGCAACTTGCTGAAAAATTGATTCCTCATTTAGCCTTTGGCGTGCTGCTTGCCCAATTGCTTTGTTTAGTTGCCTTTATTAAAGGAGAAATTTGCCCAGGGCAGCGTGGACGTTTAATTAAAGCAAATGTCTGTTTTGCGCTTTATTGGTTTGTTTGGCTAGGGATGAGCTTGGCCTCACCACATCATTACGTGATGACTGATATTGTCAGTTTATGCGGGTTATCTGCCGTATATGCAGTGTGGAAACAACCTAAAGATGAAGTCGCTCGCCGTGGTTTTCTCTTAATGGCATCTTTGGTGAGTGGATTTGGTGTCATTGCCTATTTGATAATTTTCTTTGGCAATCCAACACCGAATTTCGTGCAGTATAATCCATTTGCACAAGCGGTGATGGGCGTCTTGTTGGCAAATTTATGCTTGTCCGTTTCTCGTAATCGTCTGCAAGGTTTCATTGCGTTACTACCGTTATTGATGATTTTACTGCTTGCGATTAATGCATTGGCAGTACTGATTTTTATTATTTATCAAGGCACAAGTGCGGTCGTTTTTTCGAATGTTTTCGCATACGGCATTTATTTTCTGCTTCACTTAGTGATAGCGGGTGTATTGCTCTTACACAGTGTAAAGAAATGGAAGCTCAGCTATAACAGCCTACTCATTTTGTTCTTTATGGCGGCGAGTTTGCCAGTCTGGGCGATGTTTATTTAATGGTCAAAATAAAATCTTACGCCGCCCCGATGTTAGTTGTGGGCTGCGTGCTATTCGGTTTAGGAAGCCTAATTGTTAAGTTTGTGCCAGTGGGAGGTTATGCCATTGCGTTCTGGCGCTTACTCATTGCCTCTTTTATTTTCTGGTTTTTAATGAAATTAAAAAGACAGCGTTTTCCTAAAAGTCGTAAAGCGATGATGTATGCCGTATTCTCTGGTATCTTTTTAGCCTTTGATTTATCTTTTTGGCATGAAAGTGTATATGCAGTGGGGCCAGGCATTTCAACCTTGTTGAATAGCCTGCAGATTTTCTTTTTGGCAGCAATTGGCTATTTTTTCTTTGGCGAACGCCAAACTAAACTACAAATGCTAAGCCTTTTTTTAGCCGTTGCGGGTGTAGTCTTAATCTCAGGGGAAGAGTTACAACATAATTTTGACGGTATGTACGGCATTATCATTGGGCTCATTTCTGCAGGCATGCTTGCCGCTTCAATGATTATGATTAAAAAAGTACACGAAGAAGAACCCACAGCTTTATTTTCGTTAATGTTTATTTTGAGTTTAAGTGATGCGCTTGTCTTAATTATTCCTTCGCTAATTTTTAATTCTGATAATCTTTATCCAACCACCTTCAGAGATTGGGGATTGGTGTTCATTTATGGTGCAGTGATGCAATGTGTCGCCTGGGGCATGATTGCTTATACCATTCCTTATTTATCGTTAGGCTTAACGGGTTTATTACTGCTTTCTGAACCCGTGGTGGCGCTTGTGATTGATTATTTTGGATTGGATAAGCCAATCAATCATTGGCAATGGGCGGGGGCAGTGCTGACATTAGTGGCGATTTATCTAGGCTCTCAAAAAAACAAAACCGCTTAAAACAAAAAAGTGCGGTAAATTTCACCGCACTTTGTCTTCACATTAAACCAATTACTCAGCTGCTTTCTTTTTCAAGTATTGATAGAGCTCGTCTTTAATCCGTAATTTTTCTTTTTTCAAGTTCTCAATTTCCGTATGAGTAGCGAGTTCTATGTTATCAATCTTATTTTTGATCTCTTGGTCTAATGCATTGTGTTTTTCAAACAAGCGATCGAAATAAGCATCTTTGTTTTTGAGATTAGTAATTAAATCGCGAAATTCAGGAAACATAGGTTACTCCTCTTGGTTAACGTTCATTTTCATTATAGAACTTTTTTTTGCTGTTTCTAGTGCCTCATTCTCAGAATTTGACAGAGATCACAAAATTAAATTATGGCAAAGTGCGGTCATAAAATTGGATGTTTTTGAAGAGGTTAATAAAAGAAAAATCAGGCTTTTAACTGGTTTATTTGCTCAAAGCACGCTAGAATAAAGGCATCTGTTTCATAATGAAAAATAGGGAATTCCAATGATCGATCCAAATTTACTCCGTAATAATCTGGCTGAAGTAGCAGAAAAATTAAAAGTAAAACGTAACTTTATTCTTGATACGGAAAAACTTACCGCATTAGAAGAACAACGCAAAGATTTACAAGTAAAAACTGAAACATTACAAGCAGAGCGTAATGCGCGTTCTAAAGCTATTGGTGCGGCAAAAGCACGTGGTGAAGACATTGCACCATTATTGGCTGAAGTAGATAACATGGGCGAACAGCTTAACGAAGCGAAGTCCCAACTTGATGCGGTGTTAGCAGAAATCAATCAAATCGCATTAAGCATTCCAAACCTTCCAGCAGATGAAGTGCCATTAGGTAAAGATGATACTGAAAATAAAGAAATTTTACGTTGGGGTACACCGCGTACCTTTGATTTTGAGATCAAAGATCACGTGTCATTAGGTGAAGATGCCAATGGCTTAGATTTTGCAGCAGGGGCTAAATTAGCAGGTGCGCGCTTTGCGGTCATGAAAGGTCAAATTGCTAAAATGCACCGTGCGTTAGCGCAATTCATGTTAGATCTTCATACCGAACAACATGGTTATTTAGAAACCTATGTGCCTTATTTAGTTAACCATGCGACCCTTTATGGGACAGGCCAATTACCAAAATTCGGTGAAGATTTATTCCATACTTTAGCTTTAGAAGGTGAGCAACCTTACGCATTAATTCCAACAGCGGAAGTGCCGGTAACTAACCTTGTACGTGATGTGATTATTGATGAAGCAGAATTGCCAATCAAAATGACCGCACATACACCATGTTTCCGTTCTGAAGCGGGATCATATGGTCGTGATACCCGTGGTTTAATTCGTATGCACCAATTTGATAAAGTCGAAATGGTACAAATCGTCGATCCAGATAAATCTATGGAAGCGCTTGAAGAATTAACAGGACATGCAGAAAAAGTATTACAACTTTTAAATCTACCATATCGTAAAGTCTTACTTTGTACCGGAGATATGGGCTTTGGTTCTTGCAAAACTTACGACTTAGAAGTGTGGGTGCCTGCACAAAATACTTATCGTGAGATTTCTTCTTGCTCAAATATGTGGGATTTCCAAGCCCGTCGTATGCAAGCACGTTGCAAAGCGAAAGGGGATAAGAAAACTCGCTTAGTACACACATTAAATGGTTCTGGTTTAGCAGTCGGTCGTACTTTAGTCGCCGTGCTTGAAAACTACCAAAATGCAGACGGCTCAATTACGGTGCCAGAAGTATTACGTCCTTACATGGGCGGATTAGAAGTGATCTGCAAATAATCCAAAATATATAAATTCAATTTAGGGCTAATGTTTATTAGCCCTTTCTTTCATCTAGAGAAATGAGATTTTTATTCTAGTCTTTGAGATAAATCCACATCAATATTCATGCATTTAGAGGTAATCTTATAAGGTATCAATTTTTAGGAGAATAATAATGACTGATAAACGACCATTTCCATTACCAACAGGGTATTTTGCGATTCCATTAGGTTTAAGCGCTTTATCTTTAGCCTGGTTGCATATGGGCGATACGCTCTCTTTTTCTCGAAATGTGAGTGATATTATTGGCGTAACGTCTGTTTCAGTATGGGCACTTTTCGTCTTGCTCTATATTTATAAAATGATTTATTTCTCTCAAGAAGTACGAGATGAATATTGTTGTCCGATACGTTTTTCTTTTCTCGCATTAATACCGATTACAACGATGTTAAGCGGGGATGTTCTGTATCGTTGGTTTCCTCTTATTGGTGAGGGATTAATTTGGATCGGGACAATTGGGCAATTATTGTTTGCTTCAGTGCGTATTAGTGCGTTATGGAAAGATGGCACATTTGAGGAAAAATCGACACTGCCACCTTTTTATTTGCCCTCTGTGGCGACTAACTTTACAAGTGCCTCATCATTAGCCTTGTTAGGCTATCAAGATTTAGGCTATTTGTTCTTAGGTGCAGGGATGATTGCTTGGATTATTTATGAACCTGTGTTATTCCAACGTTTACGCGTGTTGCAGATTGAACCACAATTTCGTCCAACCATGGGGATCATTCTCGCACCGGCATTTGTAGGATCGTCAGCTTACTTATCGCTTAATGGAGGAGAGATCGATCTTTTCGTTAAACTCTTATGGGGATACGGTTTTTTACAAATGTTCTTTTTAATTCGTTTGTTCCCTTGGATTAGTGAAAAAGGACTGAATATTGGGTTCTGGGCTTTTTCATTCGGATTAGCTTCTTTAGCGAATGGAGCTGTTTCTTTTGTTCATCATAACGTACTGAGCGGATTGGCAAACGGTGCATTTATCTTTGCTAACTTGATGATGAGCGGTTTGGTGCTGATGACATTAGGAAAAATTTTCAAAGGACAATTTTGGTTAAAATAGCTTAAATAAAAAGTGCGGTTAAAAATGACCGCACTTTTTTTATGAATTTTTTAAATAACAACCTATCATTTACAAAAACTAGACATGTCGTTTTGCTGTTGATGTAAATGCAATTTTATCTGGTCGATAGCTAATACTCCCATATTGAAACGGTCGACCATCAGCCAAATAAGTGGTACTCGTCACATTCACAACCATGTCATACTCACCAAGATCGATCGCCTTTTTTTCTTCTTCATTTGCATAACGAAAGACAATTTTCCGTTGTGAGTGACTAATTTTTAATTTTAATTCGTTTTCTAAATAGTGATAAATAGAGTGCTCAGCGATTTCTCGGCTAATAAAAGGCACGATGCGGCGATCAAAATAAGAAACTTCGTATTCAACGGCTTCACCATCAATTTCACGCAGGCGACTGATGCGGTAGAAATCGATCTGATCATCGACATTAAAAATATGCATTAACTCTTCTTCACCTTGCACAATATACAAACTGGTTAATGTCGTTTTTACGTGGTGTGTTAAGGCACTATTTAATTCGCTAACGGTTTTAATTTCAGAAAGCATTTGTGGTTTAGATAAGTCATGCTCTAAAACAATTGAATTTCGGCCTTGTTGCTTTTGAATATAGCCATCAATTTCAAGTAAGGAAAGCGCTTTTCGAATAGTATCTTTAGAAAAACCATAGCTTTGCATGAGTTCATTTTCACTCGGAAGCTCTTGCAATGGCGCTAAATTACCATTGTTAATTTGGGTCTTTATCTCATTATAGACCTGCTTATACTTGCTCATTTTTAATCCTTTTATCTATCGTTGGTTCCATAGGTGTCGTCATAGCATATCATAAAATCATAAATGTTATACGTATAAAATGTGATATTAGTCACTCTTTTACGAAAATATTCTAAACTTTTACGTATAAGTTGTTGCATAAAAATACGGTTAGGTTAGAATGAGCCAAAATGATAACTTCCTAGAGGAAATATTATGCTTACTCGTTCAAGTGGTGTTCTTATGCACATTACCTCGCTACCAAATGCATTCGGAATTGGTAGCTTTGGGCAATCGGCTTATGATTTTGTCGATTTTTTAGTTGAAACTAAACAAACTTATTGGCAAATTCTTCCACTTACTACCACCAGTTATGGTGATTCACCTTATCAATCTTTCTCTGCAATTGCAGGTAATACTCATCTTATTGATTTTGATCTATTAACCCAAATGGGCTTGTTGAAAGAAGCTGATTATGCATCAGTCAATTTTGGTGATGATCCAACTAGCGTGGATTATGAGCGCGTCTTCTATGCGCGCCGTCCGATTTTAGAAATAGCCGTGAAAAATTTTTTAGAGAATCAATCATTCCAAGCTGATTTCAAACACTTCGAGAAAAGCAATCGTTTATGGTTGGATGATTTTGCTGAGTTTATGGCAATTAAAGAGCATTTTGGCAATCAAGCATTGCAAAAATGGGATGATAAAAAAGCTGTGGCTCGAGATCCAAGTGCATTGGAAAAATATCGCACCATGTTAGCGGAGCAAATTCAGTACTTTAAAGTGACGCAATATTTCTTCTTCAAACAATGGACTGAATTAAAAAATTACGCAAATCAAAAAGGCATTCAGATCATCGGTGATATGCCGATTTACGTGGCTGCAGATAGCGTAGAGGTTTGGACAAAACCAGAACTCTTCCAATTAGATGAAGAACGCAATCCGCTTTTTGTTGCCGGGGTTCCAGCGGATCAATTCAGTGCAACAGGACAACTTTGGGGCAATCCGCTTTACGCTTGGGAAGAACATAAAAAGCAAGGCTACGCTTGGTGGATTCACCGCATTGAAGAAAGCTTCAAAATTTATGATGTACTACGTATCGACCATTTCAAAGGTTTCTCTGATTATTGGCAAGTAGATGGAAAAGCAGAGGTGGCTAAAGATGGTAGCTGGCAGCCAGGCCCAGGTTATGACTTATTTAAAGCCGTTAAAGAGCAATTGGGCGATTTACCGATTATTGCCGAAGATTTAGGTAATATTGATGACAAAGCCAGAAAATTGCTTACAGACTGTAACTATCCTGGCATGAAGATTCTGCAATTTGGCTTTGAAGATGTTAGCGGAGAAAGCTTAGATAGCCCGCATTATTGCATCCCGCATTCCATTGTTTATACCGGCACACATGATAACGATGTGACCAATGGTTGGTATAACAGCCTGACTGAACAACAGCAGCAATATATCAATGATTATACGCATCGCCATGAGGATGAATCGATTTGCCAAGCGATGATTCGTCAGCTTTTTGCAACGGTTAGCAATACCGCGATAGCCACAATGCAAGATGTTTTAGATTTGCCAGCCAGTTCAAGAATGAACGTGCCTTCAACAATTGGTGGAAACTGGCAATGGAGAATGCAGCAATCAGATTTAACGCAAGATAAAAAAGACTTTTTAGAAAAAATGACCACGTTATATCAACGTGCGAATCAGGAAAAATAATGATGAAATTTAGTACCTTTGTAAAAAACGAAACCAATAAATCGCTTGAACAATTAAGCGATAAAGAAACTTATATTCAATTATTAAATTACGTAAAAACACTCTCAGCAGATAAACCTAAAAATACAGGTAAACGTAAGGTTTACTATATCTCTGCTGAGTTTTTAATCGGCAAATTACTTTCTAATAACTTGATTAACCTTGGTATGTATCAAGATATCAAAGCGGAATTAGAAAGTGTGGGTAAATCATTAAGCCATATTGAAGATATTGAGCCAGAACCGTCTTTAGGAAATGGTGGTTTAGGGCGTTTGGCTTCTTGTTTTATTGATTCAATGTCTACCCTTGGCTTAAATGCAGAAGGGGTGGGTTTAAATTATCATTATGGGTTGTTCAAACAAGTCTTTAAAAAGAATGAACAACATGCAGAGCCTAATGATTGGATTGAGGATAACTCTTGGTTAATTCCAACAGATATTAGCTATGAAGTACCATTTAAGAAATTTACATTAACCTCTAAATTAGATCGTATTGATATTTTAGGTTATAAGAAAGATACGAAGAACTATCTCAATTTGTTTGATATTCAATCAGTGAATCCTAAACTGATTAAAAAAGGTATCGAGTTTGATAAAACTGCGATTGAAGAAAATCTGACTTTATTCCTTTACCCAGATGATTCAGATAAAAATGGGGAATTGCTGCGTATTTATCAACAATACTTCATGGTATCAAATGCGGCACAATTATTAATTGATGAAGCGATTGCGCGTGGCAGTAATTTACATGATTTAGCCGATTATGCTTATGTTCAGATCAACGATACGCACCCTTCAATGGTGATTCCTGAATTGATTCGCTTATTAACGGAAAAACATCAGATTAAATTTGCTGAAGCCGTTGAAATTGTACGTAATATGGTGGGGTATACTAACCATACAATTTTGGCTGAAGCATTAGAAAAATGGCCACTTGATTATCTAGATGAAGTAGTGCCGCATTTAGTGGTGATCATTAAGAAATTAGATGAATTAGTGCGTGCTGAATATCAAGATCCATCCGTACAAATTATTGATAAACAAAAACGTGTGCATATGGCGCACATGGATATTCACTTTTCAAATTCAGTCAATGGTGTGGCGGCATTACATACGGAGATTTTGAAGAATTCAGAACTTAAAGCATTCTATGCGTTATATCCTGAAAAATTCAATAATAAGACAAACGGCATTACCTTCCGTCGTTGGTTAGAGTTTTCTAACCAAGCATTAGCCGCTTACATTAAAGAATTGATTGGCGATGAATATTTGCATGATGCAACGAAATTACAGAAATTGTTAGCCTTTAAAGATGATAAAAAGGTTCATCAACAATTAGCGAAAATTAAGTTTGAAAATAAATTAGCACTAAAAGCGTACCTTAAAGAAAATAAAGGTATTGAGTTAGATGAAAATTCAATCATTGATACGCAAATTAAGCGTTTCCATGAATATAAACGCCAACAAATGAATGCGCTTTATGTGATTCATAAATACTTAGAAATTAAAGCAGGTAAATTACCAAAACGTAAAATTACGGTGATTTTTGGCGGAAAAGCTGCACCTGCTTATGTGATTGCACAGGATATTATTCACTTAATTCTTTGTTTATCTGAGTTAATCAATAATGATCCTGAAGTGAATAAGTATTTAAACGTACATTTGGTGGAAAACTATAATGTGAGCGTAGCAGAAAAACTGATTCCAGCAACTGATATTTCAGAGCAAATTTCACTTGCCTCTAAAGAAGCTTCTGGTACAGGTAATATGAAATTTATGCTTAATGGCGCGTTAACCTTAGGCACAATGGATGGCGCTAATGTTGAAATTGCAGAATTAGCCGGTGCTGAAAATATCTATACATTCGGTAAAGATTCAGAAAGCATTATTAAACTTTATGAAACAGCAGGTTATGTTTCAAAAGAGTATTATGAAAACGACAAAGATATTAAAAGAGCGGTCGATTTTATTCTGAATCCTGCAGTAGTGAAATTAGGCAATAAAACACGTTTAGAACGTCTTTATAACGAATTATTGAATAAAGACTGGTTTATGACGTTAATTGACTTTAATGCTTATGTTGAAGCGAAAGAACAAATCTTAGCCGATTATGAAGATCAAGATAGTTGGAATGAGAAAGTCGTTCACAATATCGCAAAAGCGGGCTTCTTCTCATCAGATCGCACTATCGCTCAATATAATGCAGATATTTGGCATTGTGAGGGCTAAGGGGAAGCAATGAAACTACTTACCCTGAATGTACACGCTTGGTTAGAAGCTAACCAAGCGGAAAAAATAGAGATTCTTGCTGACACTATTGTGGAAAAGGGTTATGACATCATTGCCTTACAAGAGGTTAATCAATTGATGTCGTCTCCTGCTATTTCGCCAACGTTAAAGCAAGATAACTATGGTGTCATTCTGTTAAATAAAATCAATCAACGCGTTGCACAGAAATATTCGCTTTTTTGGAGTAATTCGCATATTGGTTACGATAAATATGATGAGGGCATTGCGTTTTTAACGCGCTTGCCCGTTTATGATGTTGATGCGTTTTATTGTAGCCAACATCAACGTCTTGACTCGATTCTCTCGCGTAAAATCATTGGCTTGACGGTAGAATATCAAGGCCAGTTAATTGAATGTTATTCTTGCCATATCAATTTGCCAAATTGTGATGGAGAAAACCAACTTGATAATGTTCGTTATATTGTAGAGCGAAGTCAAAGTGCGAATCTTAAAATCCTGATGGGTGATTTCAATACTGATGCAATAAGCGATCAGCAAGCTTATCAACAAATTAAATCCTTAGGCTTATTCGATACTTTTGATATGGCAGAGCAGAAGGATAGCGGTATCACTGTAGAGAAAGCGATTGACGGTTGGAAGGGCCATAGTCAAGAAAAGCGATTAGATTATATTTTTTTAAACCAAGCAAAAAGGGTTTTATCCAGTCAGGTTATTTTTAATGGCAAAAATAAACCGATTGTTTCCGACCATTTTGGCGTAGAAGTAGCTCTCATCTTGTAGGAGAATCAATATGAAAAAAATGCTTAGTTTTGAATTTTGGCAAAAATTCGGTAAGTGCCTAATGGTTGTGATTGCCGTGATGCCAGCCGCGGGTTTAATGGTGAGTATTGGTAACTCACTGCCTTTGATTAGCGATGCTGAATGGCTAGCGATTGTCGGAAACATTATCGCCCAAATTGGTTGGGGGATTATCGGTAACCTCCATCTATTATTTGCGTTAGCGATTGGTGGTAGCTGGGCAAATGAGCGTGCAGGCGGTGCATTTGCAGCTGGCCTTGCTTTCATTTTAATTAACTTAATTACCGGTAACTTTTTCGGTGTGAAACTTGAAATGCTAGTCGATCCAAATGCTCACGTAAGTACCATATTGGCCGGTGAAATTCCTGTGGCGAATTACTTTGTGAATGTGCTTGGGCAACCTGCGTTAAATATGGGCGTGTTCGTTGGTATTATTGCGGGTTTTGTGGGGGCAACAACCTTCAATCGTTACTACAATTTCCGTAAATTACCTGAAGTATTAACGTTCTTTAATGGTAAACGTTTTGTTCCTTTCGTTGTCATTTATCGTTCCGTATTAGTGGCGATCTTCCTATCATTATTCTGGCCTTTAGTTCAAACAGGAATTAATCATTTCGGTCAATGGATTGCGAACTCACAAAACTCAGCACCAATTTTAGCACCATTTATTTATGGTACCTTAGAACGTCTATTGCTTCCATTTGGTTTACACCACATGTTGACTATCCCAATGAACTACACTTCATTAGGCGGTACTTATGAGTTCTTAACCGGTGCACAACAAGGCAAACAAGTATTTGGTCAAGATCCACTTTGGCTTGCCTGGGTGACTGACTTAATCAACCTTAAAGATGCAGGTAATTTAGCGCAATATAACGAACTTCTTTCAACTGTGACACCTGCTCGCTTCAAAGTAGGACAAATGATTGGTTCAACCGGTATCTTAATGGGCTTGACTCTCGCAATGTATATCAATGTGGATGAAGACAAGAAAAAACTCTATAAAGGGATTTTCCTTTCTTCTGCACTTGCGGTGTTCTTAACAGGCGTAACAGAGCCAATCGAATACATGTTTATGTTTGTCGCTTTACCGCTTTATATTGTTTATGCGTTAGTACAAGGTTGTGCTTTCGCCATGGCAGATATTGTGGACTTACGTGTGCATTCATTCGGTAACATTGAGTTCTTAACGCGTACACCAATGGCGATTAAAGCAGGCATTGGTATGGATGTGATCAACTTTATTTGGGTATCGATCTTATTTGCTGTTGCTATGTTCTTTATCGCGAACTTTATGATTAAGAAATTTAATCTTGCAACAGCAGGCCGTAATGGTAACTATGATGCGAAAGGTTCAGATGAAGCTTCTAGCGATGAGCCAAAAGTTGCGAATGCTAGCACGCAAGTTATTCAAATCATCAACTTACTTGGTGGACGTAATAACATTGCAGATGTTGATGCTTGTATGACACGTTTACGTATCACCGTACATAATCCAGAGTTAGTGGGTGATGAAGCAAGCTGGAAACAAGCAGGCGCAATGGGCTTTATTGTGAAAGGCACTGGTATCCAAGCGATTTATGGACCAAAAGCAGATGTCTTAAAATCAGATATTCAAGACGTGCTTTCATCTGGCGTTGAAATTCCTAAAATGTAATTCTGCCTAAATGTTAATTTTATCCCCGCTCTTTAAGGCGGGGATATCAATACCTCATCTCGATATTGTTCATCTTCACTCTATCCCAAGAATCCTTTTATTTGATATTATCAACGTACAAAATGTTGTCACGACTTCGGCGCTATAAAAAATACCGCCTATTGTGTAACGAGCGGTATTTCTAGTGTTAGAAGAGAAGTTGTTATTAAATGATTAACTGACCGATAATACTGCGAGTTTCTTCTCGTACTTCAGTAAGTTTCACTTTCACTAAATCACCGATTTTGTAACGGCGTTCCCCTTGAATATATAGTGCCAATTCATCCGCATTCACTTGCATTTCATCTTTATTTGGATGCAATGTGGAAGCTGGTACGAACATGGATGCGCCATTTTCCAATAATTGAACACGTAAACCACCACGCATTACATCTTGCACTTCTGCATAAAATTCAGCGTTTTCAGCGACTTTATCAGCAAGATAGCGACAATATAACCAATCTGCAATATCACGTTCAACCAAGCGATTTTGACGACGCGCTTCTTGCAAGCGAGCAAGTACTTCATCTTGTGGTTTTTCACAAGCTTGCTGTGTGAGCACGGCTTTAATTAAACGATGGTTCACCATATCGGAATATTTACGGATAGGCGATGTCCAAGTTGCATAACCTTCTAATCCAAGCCCAAAATGTGGCGCAAGTTCCGATTTAAATTCCGCAAAGGTTAAATAACGACGTAAACGGAATTCTAAATAGTCACCTTCAATCGGTTCAATATCATGACGCATTTGGCAATAACCCTTTAAGGTTGCCAAATTTTCTACCGAATAACGCTCAGCAAGCTCGGCTTGATTTTCTTCATTAGCTAAATTTGCCATTAAGAAATTATGCGCGTTTTCTAAGAATTTTTTATCAAATCCAGAGTGTGTATTAAAAATACCGGTTTGTGCTTGTTCGGCTAAGAATTGTGCAGCACAGATATTGGCAATGATCATGGATTCTTCCACGATTTGATTTGCAATACGACGATATTCCGCTTTAATTTCTTTCACTTTGCCATTTTCAGCGAGAATAAAGGAGTAATCCGGTTTCTCTTTAAATAAAAGAGAATGCGTTTTACGCCATTGAATACGTGCTTTGGTAAATTGATGTAGCCAATCAATTTGCTGTGCAATTTCTGGTGTTTCCGGTTGCCATGCATCAGGCACTTGCTCTAAATAATCTGAGATCTTGTTATAGACTAATTTCGCTTTAGATTGCACATAAGCAGACACAAAATGCGGTTGAGCCGTGATGTTGCCTGCAAGATCCGTTTCAATGTAACACACTAATGCAGGGCGAGTTTCATTTGCCATTAATGAACATAATTCATCAGACAATTCACGCGGCAACATAGGAATGTTAAAGCCTGGCAAATAATTAGTGAAACAACGCTGTTTCGCATCTTTTTCAATTTGTGAATCTAATGCAATGTAAGCCGTAGGATCAGCAATAGCAACGACTAATCGCCAGCCGGTTTGTGTACCATTTTGCTCGACAGGTTCGATGTAAAGAGCATCGTCCATATCCTGCGTGCTTTCAGAGTCAATCGTGACAAAATGAAGTGCGGTCAGATCTTCGCAAGTTTGTTGATCTAACATCTCATAACTTTCTGCACCTTGCACGGGATGACGAGATTGCTCATGACGTGCCAATGTCACCCACCAAGGGGCTAATTCATCATCAGCACGGCAGATAAATTGATTGATAGTAGCATAGAAAAAGCGATCATCACGTAATGGGTGCGTTTTCAAATTTGCTACGACCCAGTCGCCTTCTTGTAATTCTTCTTTGACCGATTTAGCTTGTTGCGCGCCAATGGGTTGGTTGATACTTGGGTGATCAACCAAAACTTGTAATTTTTTGTCTTTATTGAACCGCACTTTGGCAATAAAGCGAGTGAGCATTGGCTCAATTAATTCTTCAGGTTCAGCTTGCTCTTTATCACCTTGCTTTTCAATGGTGGCTTTAATTTTGTCACCGTGCATCACTTTTTTCATTGCAGGAGGGGCAATAAAGTAGCTTTTTTTATCGCACTCTAAAAAACCATAAGCTTTATCAGTACTTTTTACCACGCCTTCAACGTGTTCTTTGCTATCGTGGATTTGTTGCTTAAGTTGTGCGAGTAATGGATTATCTTGGAACATAGTTATATTTAAAAAAAGAGAAAAGGCAGACTGAAAAGCCTGCCTAAAAAATAGATTGTACGAAAAATTATTCTTCGCCTAATTCGCCCATTGCAGTGATGCTGAAACCGGCATCTACGTGAACGATTTCACCAGTGATACCTGATGCTAAATCAGAGCATAAGAATGCTGCTGAGTTACCCACATCTTCGATAGTAACAGTGCGGCGTAATGCTGCGGTTTTCTCAAATGCAGAAAGCATTTTCTTGAGGTTTTTAATACCTGATGCTGCTAAGGTACGGATAGGACCAGCAGAGATCGCATTCACACGAATACCTTCTTTACCTAAGTCAGCTGCCATTACGCGAGTAGCCGCTTCAAGAGACGCTTTTGCTAAACACATGACGTTGTAGTTAGGAATTGCGCGCTCTGCACCTAAGTAAGAAAGGGTTAATAACGCTGCATTTGGATTTAAGTAAGGACGTGCCGCTTGTGCCATAGCTACGAAGCTGAATGCACTGATATCGTGAGCGATACGGTAGCCTTCACGAGTTGCTGCGTTTACGTAATCACCATCTAATTGGTCGCCTGGTGCGAATGCAATAGCGTGTACGAAACCATCAAATTTTTCCCAACGTTTGCTTAATTCTGCAAAGCAGTTTTGGATACTTTCATCGGTCGCTACGTCTAAAGGAAGGACGATGTCAGAACCAAATTCTTTTGCAAATTCTTCTACGCGCGGTTGTAATTTATCGTTTAAATAAGTGAAAGCAAGTTCAGCGCCTTGTTCTTTCATTGCTTTTGCAATCCCGTAAGCGATAGAACGGTTGCTTGCAAGACCTGTTACTAAAATACGTTTACCAGTTAAGAAACCCATATTTTCTCCTATGTTTGAGTTAAAAAAATCGACGAGATTATACTTGTTTTGTGAGCTTTCGGCAATTAATCACACTTTGTACCAGTTAGGCCGGATTATCAATATCTTTAAATTCTACATCTAAGCCATATTCAGCCGCTAACCATTCACCTAATGCTTTAATGCCGTAGCGTTCTGTTGCATGGTGACCAGCTGCAAAGAAATGAATACCTTGCTCACGAGCTGAGTGAATTGTTTGCTCCGAAACCTCACCGGTAATAAAGGCATCACA
>CAKQTN010000011.1:0-24105 GCA_934276625.1 uncultured Haemophilus sp. | reverse complement strand
TCTTGTTTCAAGTGTGGACAGAAACGACGAGCATCTAAGAACACTGCGTGACCACCAATTGGCTCAACAATCGGTACGCCCGCTGCTTTTAATTTTTCACCGAGGTAACGTACTTGTTTAACACGGTGTTCGATGTATTCTTCTTGAGTTGCTTCTTTCAAACCAATTGCCATCGCTTCCATATCGCGGCCAGCCATACCACCGTAAGATGGCATACCTTCGAATACTACAACCAACTCTTTAGATTTCATGAACAATTCTTCATCATTCATACATAAGAAACCACCGATATTGGTTAAGCAGTCTTTTTTACCACTCATTGTACAGCCATCTGCGTAGCTGAACATTTCTTGAACGATAGATTTGATTGAACGATCTTGATAACCTTCTTCTTGCTCTTTAATAAAGTATGCGTTTTCAATACAACGTGTTGCATCATAGAATACTTTAATGCCGTGTTTCGCTGTTAATTCACGAACGGCTTTCATGTTTGCGATAGAAACCGGTTGACCACCTGCTAAGTTTACAGTTACCGCTAAGCACACATAAGCAATATTTTCAGCGCCTTTTTCATTAATTAAATTTTCTAATTTTTTAACATCAATATTACCTTTGAATGGAATATCTAATGTTGCATCATGCGCTTCATCACGAATGATATCGTAGAAAATACCGCCATTTGCTTCTTGGTGGAAACGTGTAGTGGTGAAATACATATTACCTGGTACGTATTGACCTGGTTTAATCGCGATACGAGAAAGAATGTTTTCTGCACCACGTCCTTGGTGAGTTGGCACAATATGTTTGAAGCCAAATAAATCTTGAACAGTTTCTTGTAAATGATAGAAGTTGCGGCTACCTGCATAAGCTTCATCACCCATCATAATACCAGCCCATTGACGGTCACTCATCGCGTTAGTGCCGCTATCAGTTAAAAGGTCAATGTAAACATCTTCTGAATCAAGTAAGAAGGTATTGAAACCTGCTTCTTTCATTGCTTTTTCACGTTCTGCTTTTGGTAGGATTGAAACTGGTTCAACACTTTTAATACGGAACGGTTCTGCTGGATAGTATGACATAATAAATCTCCTATTATGATTAGGTTTAAAGTCTAAATGATTATTAACCCGCTATTAAAAAACATCTATCATCGAGTTGCGTGCATAATACTGAATTTTTTTCTGCAATACTGTGATCAAAGTCACAAATCAATAAAATTTTATCAAATTCATATGAAAATATTTTTATTTGATAATTTTATATCAAAATATCATAAACATGATGATTCTTAGAGCAATTGAACAAGTGAGCTGGGCCATCCAGTTTTCTCAACAGAACAAGTGAACATAAGAATGGTGTTGCAGGCGGGATTGCTATGAGAGGGGGATATTTCGGTAGAAGAGGCATCAAAAATATAAAAGTGCGGTCAGTTTTTGAGAGGTTTTAAAACTCTTTGAAAATTGACCGCACTTTATGCTTTTCAAGCATCCAAAAATCTAGCATTACACTTCTAAAATATATCCTATGATATGAATATAAAAATATTTTATTTTCTATATAAATACAAAATCATAATAAAAAAAGAAGAAATGAAGGAAAAACCAAAGACTTTAATAAGCTTATCACAGTCGAAAATCCCCTCATTCATATAATCCAATAAAACAAATAGAAAAATTAATAGTGTTGTAGAAAAAGAAAAAATTAAACTTCCATATATTAGATAACATAATTTTTTTATCATTATTTCTTTTCATCCTTAGATAGTGGCTTACTGACCAACGTAAGTACGTGAACCTTTAGTTTGCGTACAGACATGAATGACAAATTATTGATGCTCCTTGTTTTATCACAAGGTAATAATTTACTTCTTCATACCAAAAATCAAATGAATAACCATCGCTATAACAGAAACGATGATAGATGCGATTGTGGCTTGTATGAAATCTCCTGTAAACTGTCCATAAATAAAATAATCAAACACACCAATAATCAATTCAAAAACAATAAAGCATAATAAGTAAGAAAATAAATAAACTATAAAATATTTCATCATTTAACACCTTATTTTATTCATTCCAATCGCTCTAATCTCGTTTAAAAAAGAGAAGATATATCGGCAAAGCAACCACCTGGAATTTTAGAGACATAAGTAAAGCCTCTTTCATAAGGAGTACATATTGTAAATTCTTCTGCCCTGCATCTAATTCAGCAATCACCATAGCTAAGAAACATAAGAATGTAACAAATATAAAAAATTTTAATATTTTTAAAATCATTATTTATTTAGATGGTAAGTATATACCCAACCATTCTCCTATCCTCTAACGCATATTCATTTTATATATTAAATAGTCATACAAAATTAAAACTAAAAACATAAAAAACCAAGGACTCTTTGTGAAAAATTTTTCTGAAAAATCTATTAATCTAAGTTCAATGATCTATCTTCTCTTTTGCTAAAATCGCAAACACTGCAACAACAAAAGCATAAGGATAAACATCTTCTAGAAAATCTACAAAATTTTCTACACGCCCATACCAAACCCACTCGGTTATATATAAAATAATAACGCCAGATAAAACAACAATAGATAATTTAAATACTTCCAGAATAAATTTCATTAAATATCCTTATTTTCTTTCTGTAAGAAGATAACTGCCTAAAATCGCTGGTATGGGAATCAATAATGATAACAATATCTCAGTCTTTGAAGAAAAAACACCCCTTATAGAAAACTCACCATTGGCTAAAAAATCAAGCAACACATTTATCGATAGTAATAGCAAAAAAAATACAGGAACTATTAATAAATAAAATTTTATCAGTTTTAATATCATTATTACTCTCCAATTTAATACTATTTACCAACAATCATACCAAAAATTGCTCATTCTTAAACCAATTGAACAAGCCATTTGAACAACTAATTTTCCAAATAGTCAAAGCAATCGTAAAAGGAATGCTTTTACACGCCGGATTGCATAAGAGCTTAGGCAAGCAATCCCGACAAAATAGAGGAGTAGATTTATGAAATCTAAATTGATGAAAGGGTTAGTGATTGTTGCATTAGCAGGAAGCTTAACCGCTTGTGAAATGGACAGACAACAACGTCATACTGCAACAGGTGTAGCAATCGGCGGCGTAGCCGGTGGTTTATTAGGCGGTGATATTGCCACAACACTCGGCGGCGCAGCATTAGGTGGTGTAATCGGTAGTCAAGTGAATAAAGGCGGAGACTACGATGACAGAGAATATCGCCATCATAAAAAACATAAAAGACATCACCACTACAGAAGACATCGTGATTGGGATGACGACTGGGATGATTAATTCAATATACAGATAAAAATGACCGCACTTTTGAGATACAAATCAAAGTGCGGTCGTTTTTTAGGGATTTTATGAGTTAATAAAGATTACCACCAACCGAGTAGTTTCATCCATAATCCACCCACACCAAACCAAATCACTAATGAAAGGATGGAAACAATAAAGCTCACGCCCCACCATTGACCGGTTGAGTTATAACCTGAACCGTATAAAGCAGGGCCAGGACCACCTGCATATTGCGTTAAGCTCATGGATAATGTTGAGGTGTAACCTAAACCAATTGCAGCAATGATTGGTGGTGTACCCACAGCGATAGCCGCTGCCACGAAAGCGAGATACATTGCGGAAATATGCGCCATGGCTGAAGCAAAGAAATAGCGGGTATAGAAATACACCAACACTAAAATAGTAAAGGCAACTGGCCAGCTGAAATCGCCCACAGATGCGGAAATGTGGGTGGAAATCCAAGTGATTGCACCGTATTTATTAAGCGCATTCGCCATCATCACCAATACCGCAAACCAGAACATCGTATCCCATGCGGTGGTTTCTGCCACGATATTTTTCCAGCTCATAATATTGGTTAATAATAAAATCACTAAACCGATAAACGCTGAAATTGTTGCAGGAATATGGAAGACTAAATCACCCACCGTCCAGAGGAATAAAAGAAGGATAAAGTCTAGGGCAAGAATCCATTCCGCTTTGCTCATTGGGCCCATGCTTTTTAATTCTTCACGTGCCATTTCTGCCATTTTAGGCGTATCTTTTAATTCTGGCGGATAAATTAAATACACGAAATAAGGCAAGACGATTAAGCTTACAATACCCGGCACGATTGCCCCTAAGAACCATGTCATCCACGTGATTTCCACACCTTGGCTTTTCGCAAGTTCTGCAATTAACGGGTTACCCGCCATGGCAGTTAAGAACATGGTACAAATAATGGTATCAATTTGAGAGACCGCAATCGCTAAGAATGCACCCGCACGACGAGCGGTTGGACCCGGTTTGGACTCATACGCATCAGCAATAGATTGCATAATAGGGTACATAATACCGCCCCCACGCGCAGAAGCTGAAGGAATCCCCGGACCGATAACAACATCAGCCAACGCCATACCATAGGCCACACCCATCATTTTTTTACCAAAACGACCAACGAAGTACAGCGCGATACGTTTACCTAAACCGGTTTTAATCACCGCTCGAGATAAAAACATGGCAATAGCAATCAACCAAATTGTGCCGTTTGCAAAGCCGGATAACATACCAACATCACCTTGTTTTGGCGAAATTGGTGTAAGCCCAGTTAATCCACTGATCACCAATGCCACCAAGGTTGCAGCACCCATAGGCATGGCTTTCGCGATAATAGCCACAATGGTTGCGACAAACAGCGCTAGCATTCCCCAGGCTTTAGCGGATAAACCTTCTGGTGTCGGGATTAACCAAATCCCTAACCCAACGATGACGGCAATCAGCAACCCCTGCCATTTAAAGCCAAGTTTGACTTCTACTGCTGGAATTTTACTTTCCATAGGATAACTCCTAGATAAATGAACAAAAAATAATTCATCACGGATAACGATCGTGACGCAATCGATTAAATAAGCGGATATAAAGATACCACTTATTTAGTACGAGTAAAGATTTAAGCGATGTTTTTAATAAAATTTGATGAAAACTTGATGCAGATTAAAAAACAACTTTAAGAATGAAGAAATTGATTCACGCGTTCAAGTACCGCTTTTCTCACGTTATCCTTTTCAAAAAGGATTTCATGTTTTGCTTGAGGTACAAGCATGGATTCTGCATGAGGAAAAAGTGCGGTCAATTTTTCAAGATTTTTGTTATCCACAATTTTTTCCTTTTCCGCTTGTAGAATAAGCACAGGTGTTTCCACTCTTGGAATGATTTTAGGGAGCGCTTTGATTGCATTTAAACACAAATGTACCCAGCGGAAAGTTGGGCCGCCTAAGTGAATAGCAGCGCGTTTTCGATTAATTCGGTTCATCCATTTCATTCGCGTTTTAGAATGGCTAAGTTCATTAAGGTTTAAATCTGCCGGTTTGTAATGTCCTTTACCAAAAACATAGCGATGACCTTGACCAAATGCCATCATCGTTGCAATGATAACTTCATCTCGTAACGGATGTTTCATGGGAACGCCAAAGAAAGGCGAAGAAAGCACGGCCTTTTTAATCTGATGATCGTAATTGGCCAGATAATAGGTGGAAATTAAAGCGCCGAGGGAATGTGCGAGAATATATTGCGCTTGATAAGCATAAAGTGCGGTCGTTTTTTCAATGATTTTTGCCATATCATCGGTATAAAAACGAAACTCATCTAAATGTCCTTTTTGAGGAATAATACGCTGTGAATAGCCTTGTCCTCGATGATCGAAAAGCAAAACATCATAACCTTGTTGGTAAAAATCATAAGCCAACTCAGTCCATTTCAGCATATTTTCTGCTCGACCATTCACCAAAATCATCAATTTTCTGACCGCACTTTCAGGCTGAACTAAATGACGATAACCCAATTTGATATTTCGTTCACCGGAAAGATATTGCGTCGGAAATTGCTCAAAAAAAGGCAATAACTCTGCAAGGGCAAATTGATGAAAATGAGGTTCTCTGATCATAATTTTCTAATGAAAAGGGCGTAGTAAATACGCCCTTTGTAGTGAAAGTAAAACTTACGCTACCAATTGTTTTAAGATACGACGAACTGGCTCTGCAGCCCCCCATAATAATTGGTCACCTACAGTGAATGCTGCTAGGTATTCTGGACCCATTGCCAATTTACGTAAACGACCAACCGGTACGCTTAATGTACCTGTTACTTTAGCCGGGGTTAATTCACGTAATGTGGTTTCTTTGTCATTTGGAATCACTTTCACCCATTCGTTGTGAGACGCTAAAATTTGTTCAATTTCTTCTAATGGTAAGTCTTTTTTCAGTTTGATAGTGAATGCTTGGCTATGGCAACGTAATGCACCGATACGTACGCATAAACCATCAACAGGAATTGGATTTTCGCTTAAACCTAAGATTTTATTGGTTTCTGCATAGCCTTTCCATTCTTCTTTAGTTTGTCCGGTTTCTGGAAGAAGTTTGTCAATCCAAGGGATTAAGCTGCCCCCTAATGCTGCACCGAAGTTATCCGTTGGGAAGCTATCAGAACGCATTTCTGCAGTCACTTTACGTTCAATATCTAAAATTGATGAAGCAGGGTCTTTTAATTCACTTGAAACTGCTTGTTCTAATAAGCCCATTTGTGAAATCAATTCACGCATATTTTTTGCGCCTGCACCTGAAGCCGCTTGATAAGTTGCAACAGACACCCATTCCACTAAATCTTTTTCAAATAAACCACCGATAGCCATCAACATTAAGCTCACGGTACAATTACCACCTACGAAAGTTTTAACGCCTTTTTTCAAACCTTCAGAAATCACGTGTTGGTTTACCGGATCAAGCACGATAATTGCATCATCTTTCATACGTAGTGCAGACGCTGCATCAACCCAATAACCGTCCCAACCTGTTGCTTTTAATTTTGGATAGACTTCATTGGTATAGTCACCACCTTGGCAGGTCACGATAATGTCTAATTTTTTGAGTTCATCAATGTCGAATGCATTTTTAAGCTCACCTGCCTCTTTTCCTGCAAATACAGGGGCTTTTTGACCTGCTTGAGAAGTGGTGAAGAAAACTGGATTAATATTAGCAAAATCTTGCTCTTGCACCATACGATCCATTAATACGGAACCGACCATTCCGCGCCAACCGATAAAACCGACGTTTTTCATGAATTTTTCCTTATTTTATGTTGTGTTGAATGGGTCTATTAATTACAGGCTTTACGCTACAAAATCAAGCTTTTTTAGAAAAAATGAGGCTTTGTTTAATTTTTCTCAATAAAAAATCCCCTTTCGGGGATTTATTGATTATTTATCTGCTTTTTTCGTGGTTTTCTTTACCGTTTTTTTCGGCTCAGATTTACCTTCAGATTTGACCGCACTTTTCTTTGTCGTGGTAGACTTTGTAGTCTTCTCTTTTGTCGTTGCGGATTTAGTTGCTTTTTTCTTTGGCTTTTCAGCTAAATTTGCCACTTTCCACTCCTCAAATTTTTCAAGTAACACTTTACCCATTGGGCTTGGATCACCTGTAAATAAAGTTTGTAAGCCGTTATTTTCAATAATATGACGACGAAGTTCTAAACGTTCTTGATGGTTTTCTGCTAAACGAATTGCACGTTCAACATATTCATCTACCGTATTTGCAATTAACCATTCCGGTAAACCTAAACGTTTGAATAACCCCTCATCAATATGTTCATGGACTTCTGCACCGGTTTTACATATACCTACTAAACCTAATGTCACCATATCAATAATGCCATTCGTATTCCCGAATGGGAATGGATTCACCATCATATCGCAGTTATGCAAAATACGAAGATATTGATCATAAGGCGCATGTGGATGAGCTGTCGCATCATTACCTAAATAAGATTTAATAAAACGCTCAACATAAGGATGAGTCACACCACTGGATTGACCTAAAGCAAAGTGGAAATGAACCTTAACATTCGCACGATCACGAATAGCCTTTAATGCTGCTAAGAAATATGGGTTAAGCTTCATTGTGGTAGAAGCAATACCAATATTCACCACTTCAGGATTTTCACGTAAGCGATATTCTACGTGTTGCGGTGCAAGCGCTGAAGGCACATAAGGTAAGGCATCTTTAGGTAAACGCAATAATTGCTCACTAAAGCATTTTTCAGAACCAACGTAGTCATCTTCTACAATTACATATTCAATAAAATCAGAATGTGTCGTCGCTGGATGGCCTAAAGCAATCACTTGAACCGGTGCAAGACGCGTATTACTTGCAAAAATGGTAGTTAAATCCATCCCAATACTTGGCATATAAAGAACGGCTGCACCATTTTTTTCACAAATCTCTTTTAATTCATTCAATTTACTAAAAATATTATCGCCTTTTAATAAATGGAATTCATCAAACACCGCTTGTCCTGCCGCATCTACTGCTTCATTACCCACACCAATTAAATGAAAACGCTCACGCGCAGCAATCATTGAAGTGGAATGCGTACGATAAATTGAATGGGATGAATGGAAATGCTCCAATAATACGACCATAACTGGTTTGCCATTATGTTCACCTAATTTAGTGACATCGCGATCAGTCCATCCACCTTTCAATAAATGACGACGAATAACTTGGTTTAATGCTTTTTTCACCCAGTGTTTATTTTCAGCAATATCGTAGCTGCAATGCATATACACATCGTGTGAAATTGCGCTTGGCACATTATTTAAGTTTTCAATTGTTGCCAATTTTTCAGGGAACCATTGTAAAAGCGTACCACGCTTAGAGAACGCTTGATCGGTACCGATAAAACGGGGTGATTGTAATGCAAAACAAAGAGATGCACATAATTCAGGATCTAAATTCCATAAAGCATCAAGATTAACATTCACATTAGATTCTGGCAGATAGAAAATACAGAATTTAATTAATGATGATCTCGTATTATCTAAATGAAAATCAGATAAATTGGTTTTATCTGGATTGCGGTTATAAGCTTGTAAAACATGATCCGCATTTACAAATGGCGATGATGCGAAAATCATGTTAATCCAACGTTGTAAGGTAAAGAAACGTTGCGCCCCACCTTCAGAAATATCTAATTTAGGATCAGAAAATAGCTCGCTCATTGCTACCGCTACACGGGTACAAAAATGCTTAATTTTATCTTGTACTAATTCATCATTTAATTGGCTAGGATAATCAATTTCAATGCCTTCAATACCACCAAAATTAGTATCAATTTTGCTTAAAATATCGAGCAATTCTACGCAAGCTGCTTCATAATTTTTTGCCGCAACTTCTTGTTCAAAACGGATAACACTGGGTTGTTTTTGTGTTTCTGCCATTTCTAAATTCCTTTGGTAAAAAATAAATAAGATTAATAATTAACAGGTTCCCCATAGATCATATTCATCTGAATGGGTAATGGTTACTTTAATAAATTCGCCTACTTTTACAGGCGTGCCACTTAGATTTTCAATATAAACTAAGCCATCAACTTCTGGTGCATCAGCTTTTGTACGCCCGATAATACCTTCGTCATCAATTTCATCCACAATTACATCAAGCGTTTGGCCTATTTTTTGTTTTAATCGTTCAGCCGAAATTTCTTGTTGTAATTGCATAAAGCGGTGGAAACGTTCTTCTTTTACATCTTCAGGCACTTGGTCGGACATTTCGGTAGCTGGTGCTCCCTCTACCGGGCTAAACTTGAAACAGCCCACGCGATCAAGTTGCGCTTCTTTTAAGAAATCCAATAACATTTGGAAATCTTCTTCTGTTTCACCAGGGAAACCTACAATGAAAGTTGAACGTAGGGTTAAATCTGGACAAATCTCACGCCATTGTTTGATACGCTCTAAAGTGCGGTCAATTTTTCCTGGTCTTTTCATCGCTTTTAAAATTTTTGGACTCGCATGTTGCAATGGAATATCCAAATAAGGCAATAATAAACCTTCCGCCATTAATGGAATTAAATCATCCACATGAGGATAAGGATAAACGTAGTGTAAACGTACCCAAATGCCTAATTTACCAATCTGTTTACACAAGGTCATTAAGTCATTTTTAATTGGCATACCATTCCAGAAAGCGGTTTTCACGCCACCTTCTTTGCGTTGTGTATCCATCGAATAAGCTGAAGTATCTTGTGAAACAACCAACAATTCCTTCACACCCGCATCAGCAAGGCGTTTTGCTTCATCCAATACTTGAGTGATAGAACGGCTTTCTAAATCCCCACGTAATGAAGGGATTATACAGAATGTACAACGATGATCACAGCCTTCTGAGATTTTCAAATAAGCATAGTGTTTTGGTGTTAATTTCACCCCTTGTTTTGGTACAAGGCTGGTGTATGGATTATGTTCTGGTTTTGGTACATATTTATGTACTTGTGCCATGACTGTTTCATAACTGTGCGGACCGCTCACTTCCAATACTTTCGGGTGAACTTGGCGAATTTGATCTTCTTTCGCCCCTAAACAGCCGGTTACAATAACACGTCCGTTTTCTTCCAACGCTTCTCCAATGGCTTCTAGGGATTCCTGCACGGCACTATCAATAAAGCCGCAAGTATTCACAATAACCAAGTCCACATTTTCATAACTTGGCACAATGTTATACCCGTCAGTACGTAATTCAGTCAGAATACGTTCAGAATCCACTAAATTTTTAGGACAACCTAAACTTACAAAGCCAATATTCGGCGTTGATTTTTGCATAAATTTATTCTCAGCTATCATCATCTTTCAAAACTTTAGATTTTACTCAATTTCAAGCCGAAAGGCGATAAATTAAAGGTAAATTGATTGTAAATTTGCCCATTAAAGTCCTTTTTTCAGGTAGAATAATGCCCGTTTTTTTATTTACTCATATTCATTATTAACATGGAAAATTCTTTTCTTTTTTCGACCGCTCTTGAACAGACGGCTTATTTACTTATCCTAGGGAAAATGCTACTCGCACTTGTACTTGGCGGGATTATTGGCTTAGAACGTGAACTTAAACACAAACCGGTTGGGGTCAAAACCTGTGCCATTATTGCGGTGACGACTTGTGTACTGACGATTGTCTCCATTCAAGCCGCAGAACATTATGCGCAAGTTTCAGATAATATCCGAACTGACCCTATGCGACTTGCCGCACAGGTAATCAGTGGCATTGGTTTCTTAGGTGCGGGTGTGATTTTACACAAGAAAAATGATGCTATTTCAGGCTTAACCACTGCTGCCATTATTTGGGCAGCGGCGGCTATTGGTGTGGCAACAGGTGCAGGCTTTATTTTTGATGCCATTATTGCCACTTTAATGATTTTAATCGCTATCCGTATTAGCCCTATTGTGCAACGTTATGTTCGTCGTAAAACCTATAAAAAACGTACTCGATTGGCTATTCAACTAAGTTCTGCGAACGGCATCAGTAAAGTGACAGATTTATTATTGAAACATGACTACCGCATTGAAAATATCTCAGTCAAAGACCAATCAAGTGGCGAAGTTCGCTTGCAAGTGCGATGCTACAACATTGATAATGAAATGCTAAAAGATGTCTATACGCTGTTAAAAACAGAAGATGAAGTACTGAGTGTGGATGTAGAAAATTAAAATCAGCTTAAAATAACACATTACTTCTATCGTAAAACCTATACTTGCTAGACAAAAGTTAAAAACTTAAACTGGATAACGTCATGAATTTACAAGACAATTTCGAGCAGCATACGCCAATGATGCAGCAATATCTCAAGTTAAAAGCAGAAAATCCTGACATTTTGTTATTTTATCGAATGGGGGATTTTTATGAGCTTTTTTATGATGATGCAAAAAAAGCGGCGGCATTGTTAGATATTTCTTTAACGAAACGTGGACAATCAGCAGGTAATCCCATTCCCATGGCGGGCGTGCCTTATCATGCGGTAGAAGGTTATTTAGCAAAATTAGTGCAATTAGGTGAACCTGTAGCCATTTGTGAACAAGTAGGTGATCCCGCTACATCAAAAGGGCCGGTTGAACGCAAAATTGTACGAATTGTGACACCAGGTACGGTAAGTGATGAAGCCCTTTTACCAGAACGACAAGATAACTTAATTGTGGCGGTTTATCAGGAAAAAGAAAAATTCGGTCTAGCCACATTAGACATGACATCTGGACGTTTCCAGCTTTGTGAACCTCATTCAAAAGAAGCCTTACAAGCTGAATTACAGCGTATTAATCCCGTAGAATTACTTTATTGTGAAGATTTTGCTGAAATGGCCATTATCGAACCTTATAAAGGTCTACGTCGTCGTCCAATTTGGGAATTTGAACTTAGTACCGCGATTTCCGAACTTAATCGTCAATTTGGTACAAAAGATTTACGTGCATTTGGTGTAGAAAAATCACCTCTTGGCTTGGCAGCAGCAGGTTGTTTATTGCAATATGCAAAAGAAACACAACGCGCTTCTCTTCCACATATTCAAAGTATTAGTGTTATTCAAAATAACGATAATATTCAATTAGATGCCGCAACACGCCGAAATTTAGAACTCACTCAAAATCTTGCGGGTGGTACAGAAAACACGCTGGCTTCGGTATTAGATAAATGTGTTACGCCAATGGGTAGCCGTTTGTTAAAACGTTGGATTCATCAACCTATCCGTCAAACAGACATTCTATTAAAACGCCAAAAAACCATTGGTGAAATTATTGAGCAAGATTTGTATCACGAATTGCAGCCTTATTTGCAACAAGTGGGCGATATGGAACGTATTCTTGCCCGTGTAGCACTGCGTTCTGCACGTCCTCGCGATCTCACGCGTTTACGTACTGCATTAGAACAAATTGAACCGATAAAATCGCTGATTCATACAAAAACATCGTCAAATTTGACCGCACTTTCTGCACAAATTAGTGATTTTTCCGCGCAAATCGAGCTACTTCAAAAAGCAATTATTGAAACCCCTCCGTTATTAATTCGCGATGGAGGCGTTATTGCTGAAGGCTATAATGCAGAATTAGATGAATGGCGAACCCTTTCCGCTGGAGCAACACAATATTTAGAAAATTTAGAACAACGCGAACGAGAAAGCACGGGCATTGATACCTTAAAAATTGGCTTTAATGCGGTGCATGGTTATTACATTCAAATTAGCCAAGGACAAGCTCATAAAGCACCTATTCACTATGTTCGTCGTCAAACTTTAAAAAATGCCGAGCGCTACATTATTCCTGAACTAAAAGAATACGAAGATAAGGTTTTAAAATCAAAAGGCGCGGCACTTGCTTTAGAAAAGCAACTTTATGATGAATTGTTTGATTTATTGTTGCCACATTTAGGTCAATTACAGTTAGCGAGCTTGGTATTGTCTGAATTGGATGTGTTAGTTAACTTGGCAGAGCGAGCAGAAACCTTAAATTATGTTGCACCACAATTTAGCGATGAAATTGGCGTAAAAATTGAAAATGGTCGCCATCCTGTGGTGGAACAAGTCTTAAAAGACCCCTTTATTGCTAACCCTGTTAATCTCAATCAGCAGCGTCATTTACTGATTATTACTGGCCCAAATATGGGCGGTAAAAGTACCTATATGCGTCAAACAGCTTTAATTACGTTAATGGCGTATATAGGCAGTTTTGTGCCGGCTGATAGCGCGGTTATCGGGCAAATTGATCGGATTTTTACTCGAATTGGTGCCTCTGATGATTTAGCCTCGGGTCGTTCTACATTTATGGTGGAAATGACCGAAATGGCGAATATTCTTCATCAAGCCACTTCGCAAAGTTTAGTTCTGATTGATGAAATTGGACGAGGTACGTCTACTTATGATGGGCTTTCTTTAGCTTGGGCTTGTGCTGAATGGTTGGCGAAGAAAACTCGTTCACTTACATTATTTGCGACCCATTATTTTGAACTCACTGCGCTGCCAGAACAAATTGAAGGCATTGCCAATATTCATTTAGATGCATTAGAACATAACAATACCATCGCCTTTATGCACGCGGTTCAAGACGGTGCAGCAAGTAAAAGTTATGGACTTGCTGTTGCAGCACTAGCTGGTGTACCACAATCTGTCATTAAACTGGCGAAGCAAAAATTACATCAGTTAGAAAAATTATCGGCACAAAATGGTGATCAACAAATTCAACATTTAAGAGCGTTAAATCAACATCAAGGTGAATTGGCTTTTGAAGCGGAACTAGATGCTTTACGCGAAGCCATTGAGCAGCTTGATCCAGATGAATTAAGTCCAAAACAAGCCTTAGCTTATCTGTATCAATTGAAGAAAATGCTGTAAGAAATAAAAAAGAGCGGTTAAAAAATTCATTGTTTTTTATGACCGCTCTTTTATTTTCACTAATTTCTTAAAATCTCATAGATTTCAGAATCTTTTCTATCAAGATAATGGATGGATTGGATTTTACGAATGGTGCGTGATTTACCACGGATTAATAAAGTTTCTGTGGTGGCCAAGTTACCACGACGAGAAATCCCTTTAAGTAATTCACCGTGCGTAATTCCCGTTGCGACAAAAACAAGGTTATCATCACGCACTAAATCTTCTAATTTTAAGATTTCATTGACCTTCACACCTAAGGCTTCACAACGTTGAACTTCTTCAGCCGCAATTTTACGATTTTCTTCTGTATCACCTTTCACTTCATTGCGTGGAATTAGACGAGCTTGCATGTCTCCACCTAATGCACGAATTGCGGCAGCTGCAGCCACACCTTCAGGTGCACCGCCAATGCCATAAACCATATCCACTTCAGCATCCGGTAAACAGCATAAAACCGAAGCCGCCACATCACCATCTGGAATAGCCATCACGCGAATACCTAAATTATGCATTTGCTTAATCACTTCATCATGACGTGGTTTAGCGAGTACCATCACGGTTAAATCCGATAAGGATTTACCTAAACGAGAAGCCACACGGCGAAGATTTTGTTCAATCGGTAAACTTAAATCAATCATACCTTTCACTTCAGGACCAACAACCAATTTTTCCATATACATATCAGGCGCTTTTAAAAAAGTACGTTTACCACCAGCTGCCAACACAGAAATAGCATTTGATTGGCCCATTGCGGTCATTCGAGTGCCATCAATCGGATCAACCGCAATAGAAACGAGCTCACCATTACCTGAGCCCACTTTTTCGCCAATATAAAGCATTGGTGCTTCGTCAATTTCTCCTTCACCAATCACAATTTCACCGTCCATATGGATTAAATTCAGCATATAACGCATGGCTTTGACTGCCGCCTCATCTGCCGCATTTTTATTACCACGTCCAAGCCAAGTATAAGCTGCTAATGCTGCCGCTTCGGTTACTCTTGAAAATTCAATAGCTAATGCACGATTCATTTTTCTCTCCCAATGCAAAAAGTCTCATTATTTTATCACTAAGCAAACGTTTGCATAATAAATTTTGACAAGAGGCTTTTAAAAATAGGATTAAGTCGGTAGAATAAAGCCGTTTCGGACTTATTTTAAAAAAGGAAATCACTATGTCTTTAGAAATTTTAGATCAGCTTGAAGAAAAAATTAGACAAGCAGTAGAAACCATTCAATTACTTCAACTTGAAGTGGAAGAATTAAAAGAACAAAAAAATCAATCTCAACAAGCGGTAGAAGCGTTGCAACATGAAAACGAGCAACTTAGAAATGAACACCGCAACTGGCAAGAACACATTCGTTCATTGTTGGGTAAATTCGACAACGTATAATGACTATAAAGGCTTAGAAAATCTAAGCCTTTTTTCTTATTAGGAAACAATATGAATATTTGCGTGATTTCAGGCAGCACATTAGGCGGCGCTGAATATGTGGCTGAGCATTTAGAAGAGGTGTTAAAAACACAAGATTTTTCTACCGCACTTTTCCACGGACCAGAACTTGATGATGTGATTGATGAAAATATTTGGTTGATTGTCACTTCAACACATGGCGCAGGTGAATTGCCTGATAATTTGAAACCACTCTTTGAACAAATTGCGGCATCAGATAAAGATTTCTCTTCCCTCCGCTTTGCCGTTGTAGGCTTAGGCAATTCAGATTACGATACATTCTGTCATGCCGTGAATAAAGTCGAAACACAATTAAGTGAAAAAAGTGCGGTCAAAATTTGCGAGAGTTTAAAAATCGATGTCTTGCATGTTGATGATCAAGAACAATTTGCTGAAGATTGGCTACCACAATTTATAAATGCACTTTAGTCATAATAAAGCGATAATTTGAGTTATCGCTTTTTCTTTATCCATTATCCAAAAAATTACCTGTGGATAACTTTAATAAAACCTGTCAAAAACTTGTTCTTTTCCACTGAGTAAATATGATGATTGTTTTAACTGTGGATAAAATTAAATGTTATCCACAAGAAAAAGCCTCCAAACTGACGACATTTCAACACAGTCTAAAACGATCTAACTTCTTCATTTAAAAAAGGAAAAGGATCTTATTCACAAGGTAAAAGGATCTTAATAGTAACAATAATAAGATCTTTATATATAAATAGATCTTATCTTTATTACCTATTCGATCTTCTCTTATCACAGATTGAATTCTTGCTTTCAAGCACACGTAATTTTCAGTAGAATAGCGCCTATTTTTAGATCGAAGATCAAATTGAAGACAAAGAGAGAGATATGTTTTACACCGAAAATTATGATGTGATCGTTGTTGGTGGCGGTCATGCCGGTACAGAAGCCGCATTGGCTCCGGCACGCATGGGATTAAAAACCCTATTATTGACACATAATGTTGATACCCTTGGACAAATGTCATGTAACCCCGCTATTGGTGGTATTGGTAAAGGCCATTTAGTGAAAGAAGTGGATGCCATGGGCGGATTAATGGCGCATGCTGCAGATAAGGCGGGGATTCAATTTCGTACTTTAAATAGCAGTAAAGGACCTGCTGTACGTGCAACCCGAGCTCAAGCTGACCGCGTGTTATATCGTCAAGCCGTACGCATCGCACTAGAAAATCAACCTAATTTAGATATTTTCCAACAAGAAGTGACCGATATTTTAATTGAGCAAGATCGCGTTTGTGGTGTGGAAACCAAAATGGGACTTAAATTCCGCGCTAAATCGGTGGTTTTAACTGCCGGTACTTTCTTAGCGGGTAAGATCCACATTGGTTTAGAACATTATGAAGGCGGTCGCGCAGGTGATCCGGCAGCTGTTACACTTTCTCATCGTTTACGTGATCTGAATTTACGTGTAGATCGTTTAAAAACCGGTACCCCACCGCGTATTGATGCACGCACGATCAATTTCGATATATTGGCTAAACAACATGGTGATGCCGTATTACCGGTATTTTCTTTTATGGGATCTGTGTCAGATCACCCTCAACAAATTCCTTGTTATATTACACACACTAATGAACAAACTCATGAAGTGATCCGTAATAACTTGGATCGCAGTCCAATGTATACCGGTGTGATTGAAGGAATCGGTCCACGTTATTGTCCATCCATTGAAGATAAAGTGATGCGTTTTGCGGATCGTAATTCACATCAAATCTATTTGGAACCAGAAGGCTTAACCAGTAATGAAGTGTATCCAAACGGGATTTCTACCAGTTTACCGTTTGACGTGCAAATGGGCATTGTGAATTCCATGAAAGGTTTGGAAAAAGCGCGCATCATTAAACCGGGTTATGCCATTGAATATGATTATTTTGATCCGCGTGATTTAAAACCAACGTTAGAAACTAAATCGATTTCGGGTTTATTCTTTGCCGGTCAAATTAACGGTACAACGGGTTATGAAGAAGCGGCGGCACAAGGTTTATTGGCAGGGATTAACGCAGGACTTTACGTACAAGAGAAAGAAGCATGGTATCCACGTCGCGATCAATCTTATACAGGCGTATTGGTGGATGATCTTTGTACACTTGGTACCAAAGAACCATATCGCGTATTTACTTCTCGTGCTGAATACCGTTTGTTATTACGTGAAGATAATGCGGATATTCGTTTAACGCCAATAGCCCATGAATTAGGTTTGATTGATGAGGCTCGTTGGGCGCGCTTTAATCAAAAAATGGAAAATATTGAACAGGAACGCCAACGCTTACGCAGTATTTGGTTGCATCCGCGTTCTGAATATTTAGAAGAAGCCAATAAAGTACTTGGTAGCCCACTTGTGCGTGAAGCTAGCGGTGAAGATTTATTACGCCGTCCTGAAATGACCTACGATATTTTGACTTCTTTAACGCCATATCAACCGGCAATGGAAGATAGAGAAGCCGTAGAACAAGTGGAAATTGCTATTAAGTATCAAGGCTATATTGAGCATCAACAAGAAGAAATTGAAAAACAAAAACGTCACGAAAATACGGCTATTCCGGCTAACTTTGATTACAGCAAAGTGTCTGGTTTATCTAATGAAGTACGTGCGAAATTGGAACAGCATCGTCCGATTTCCATTGGTCAAGCAAGCCGAATTTCAGGCGTTACTCCTGCAGCAATTTCAATTATTCTGGTGAATTTGAAAAAACAAGGCATGCTAAAACGTGGGGAGTAAACTTCTCAGGTATTGAAAGCAAAAGTGCGGTGAATTTTCATCGCACTTTTTTATATTACAAATTAAAAAAATGTAATTAGTAGGCTAAATTTTTGCTGAAATAAAAACACTAAGGATTTTAACCGCACTTTCAAGTAGAATGACGACAAACAGACAAGATAGATAGAAAAATGAAAGCAAAACTCGAAAATTTACTGGCTCAAGCTGAAATTCAATTAACCGATCTACAAAAAGATCAACTGATCCAGTTAGTACAATTACTCAATAAATGGAATAAAGCCTATAACTTAACCTCTGTGCGTGATCCACAGGAAATGTTAGTGAAACATATCTTGGATAGTATTGTTGTTAGTCCTTATTTACAAGGGGATCGTTTTATTGATGTAGGAACCGGTCCAGGCTTGCCAGGCCTGCCTTTAGCCATTATTAATCCTACCAAGCAATTTGTCTTGTTAGATAGTTTAGGTAAGCGTATTAGCTTTATTCGAAATGCAGTACGTGAGTTAGGACTAACAAATGTAGAACCTGTTCTTAGCCGCGTTGAGGAATACCAACCTGAACAAAAATTCGACGGTGTATTAAGTCGTGCATTTGCTTCGTTAAAAGATATGACAGATTGGTGTCATCATTTGCCAAAGAAAGATGGATATTTTTATGCCTTGAAAGGCATTTATCACGAAGATGAAGTTCAAGAATTAGACAAAAAATTCGAAGTAAAAGACGTAATAACTTTACATGTTCCTGAGCTTGTAGGTGAACGACATTTAATCGTTTTACGATAAAACACACTTTTTTTACGGCTATTTTGTTAATTATTTTTTAAAAGTGTGATTTGTTTAACATTTTTTAGTGGTTTAAAAGTTGAAACTCTTTGTAGCACGGGTATAATTAGATGGTTTTTGTATTTTAAAAAAATAAGATAATGTCTAAGGTTTTAACACAGGCTAAAAATCGATATCAAAAGGCGATAATCATTGAGTCGGTTTGTCTTGTTGTTTTTGGGGTATTCCTTGCAATTTGGCAAGGTGAAAGTGCGGTAGATTTCAGTTTAGGATTTATCAGTGCTTTTGTACCATTTTGTGCTTTTGCTTATATTGTTTTTTTTCGCAAACAAGATTTTTCAACAAAATTAAAGGCATTTTATCTTGCTGAAGTAGTTAAGTTTCTATTCACTATTTTGTTGGTTATAACCTTTTTTAAATGGTTTGAAATTACTAATTTTTTACTGTTTTTTAGCGGTTTTATGGTGGCATTATTATTGAATAATTTGCTTCCTTTTTTGTTTAGATAAAACAGCATCCATTTTATTATTTTTTATACAGGGTATTTATTATGTCAGGACAAACCTCGATTGAGTATATCCAGCACCATTTGACTTACCTAACCACAGGGGAAGGATTTTGGACCTTTAATTTAGATACATTTTTCTTTTCTATCGTTTGCGGTTTAGTTTTTATTGGTATTTTTTATAAAGTAGCTAAAAAAACGACAACCGGTGTTCCAGGAAAATTGCAGTGTGCAGTTGAAATGGCTGTAGAATGGATAGATGGTGTCGTTCGTGAAAACTATCATGGAAAACGAGGGGTTATTGCGCCATTAGCATTAACTATCTTCGTTTGGGTGTTTATCATGAATGCAATTGACCTTGTACCTGTTGATTACATCCCTCAACTTTTTGCTTTAATTAGCGGAGATCATCATATTCCTGTACGTGCCGTGCCTACTACAGATATGAACATGACCTTCGCAATGTCTATTTCTGTATTTATTCTAATTCTGTTTTATACCGTGAAATCTAAAGGTATTACAGGATTGGTTAAAGAATATACGTTACATCCTTTTAATCATTGGGCTTTTATTCCCGTAAACTTACTATTAGAGTCTGTTACTTTAATTTCAAAACCAGTCTCTCTTGCTTTACGTTTGTTCGGTAATATGTATGCTGGTGAGTTGATTTTCATTCTTATCGCAGTGATGTATTCAGCTAATGCTTTCGTTGCTGCTATGGGAGTGCCATTGCATTTAGTTTGGGCTATATTCCATATTTTGGTTATAACGTTGCAAGCCTTTGTTTTCATGATGTTAACTGTTGTTTATCTCAGTATCGCTTATAACAAAGCCGAACATTAATTAACTTTTTTATTAACAAACCGGGCGAAAGCCTTAACTCAACTTGGAGAAATCTTATGGAAACTGTAATTAGTGCAACAATTATTGCATCTGCGATTATGCTTGCTTTTGCTGCTTTAGGTACTGCAATTGGCTTCGGTCTTTTAGGTGGTAAATACCTAGAATCTGCAGCTCGCCAACCTGAATTAGCTAACTCACTACTTACAAAAATGTTTATCGTTGCAGGTCTATTGGATGCGATTGCTATGATTGCAGTTGGTATCGGCTTGTACTTTGCATTTGCAAACCCATTTGCCTCATTATTAGGTTAATAAACAACAAACAGCCTATTAAAGAAGGGGGTATGTTGTGAATATTAATGCAACATTAATTGGCCAAACTATAGCATTTATCATCTTTGTATGGTTTTGTGTTAAATATGTATGGCCACCAATTATTAAAGCAATTGAGGAACGTCAGAGCCAAATTGCGAACGCGTTAGCGTCAGCTGAAGCAGCGAAAAAAGAGCAAGCAGATACTAAAAATCTTGTGGAACAAGAACTTTTATCTGCAAAAGTACAAGCTCAAGAGATTTTAGATGCTGCGAATAAACGTCGCAATGAAGTGTTAGACGAAGTGAAGGCAGAAGCCGAAGAACTGAAAGCAAAAATTATTGCTCAAGGTTATGCTGAAGTAGAAGCAGAACGTAAACGTGTTCAAGAAGAATTACGTGTTAAAGTGGCTTCATTAGCAGTGGCTGGTGCTGAGAAAATTGTGGGTCGTTCTATTGATGAAGCGGCAAACAATGACATTATTGATAAATTAGTTGCAGAGTTATAAGAGGCTTAGCTTATGTCAGAATTAACTACAATAGCTCGCCCTTATGCAAAAGCTGCATTCGACTTTGCCATTGAACAAAGTGCGGTTGAAAAATGGACTGAAATGTTAGGTTTTGCTGCAGCCGTAGCTGAAGATGAAACGGTAAAAGCTTACTTAAGTAGTTCTCTTTCTGCACAGAAATTATCTGATACAGTAATTTCTATTTGTGGCGAACAATTGGATCAATATGGGCAAAATCTTATTCGGTTAATGGCTGAAAATAAGCGTTTGAGTGCGATTCCTACCGTGTTTGAAGAATTTAAACATTATGTGGAAGAACATCAAGCTATTGCAGAAGTTGAAGTAACTTCAGCACAACCATTGAATGCAACACAAATCGAAAAAATTGCAGCTGCAATGGAAAAAAGATTAGCTCGCAAAGTGAAATTAAATTGCAATGTAGATAGCTCACTGATTGCCGGTGTGGTTATTCGTACAGAAGATTTTGTAATTGACGGAAGTAGTCGTGGACAACTTGCTCGTCTCGCAAATGAGTTGCAATTATAAGAGGAATACAAGATGCAACTAAATTCAACTGAAATTAGTGAATTGATTAAAAAACGCATCGCTCAATTTGACGTGGTGAGCGAAGCCCGTAATACAGGGACAATTGTTTCTGTAAGCGACGGGATTATTCGTATTCATGGCTTAAGCGATGTGATGCAAGGCGAAATGATCGCCTTACCAGGCAACCGTTACGCAATGGCACTTAACCTTGAACGTGATTCTGTTGGTGCGGTAGTAATGGGTCCTTACGCAGATTTAGCGGAAGGTATGGAAGTACAATGTACTGGCCGTATTCTTGAAGTACCAGTTGGTCGTGGTTTATTAGGTCGTGTGGTAAATACACTTGGTCAACCAATCGATGGTAAAGGTGAAATTGAAAACGATGGTTTCTCTCCTGTTGAAGTCATTGCACCAGGTGTTATCGATCGTAAATCTGTTGATCAGCCTGTACAAACTGGTTATAAAGCGGTTGACTCCATGGTTCCAATCGGTCGTGGTCAACGTGAATTAATCATCGGTGACCGTCAAACTGGTAAAACAGCATTAGCAATCGACGCAATCATTAACCAACGTGATTCGGGTATTAAATGTATCTATGTAGCAATCGGTCAAAAAGCGTCAACTATTGCAAACGTAGTGCGTAAATTAGAAGAGCATGGTGCGCTTGAAAACACTATCGTTGTTGCGGCATCTGCATCTGAATCAGCTGCTTTACAATATTTAGCGCCTTATGCTGGTTGTGCAATGGGTGAATATTTCCGTGATCGCGGTGAAGATGCGTTAATCGTTTACGATGACTTATCAAAACAAGCCGTTGCTTATCGTCAAATTTCATTATTATTACGTCGTCCACCAGGTCGTGAAGCATATCCAGGTGACGTATTCTATCTACACTCACGTTTACTTGAACGTGCAGCACGTGTAAATGAAGAATACGTAGAAAAATTTACTCAAGGTGCAGTAAAAGGAAAAACTGGTTCTTTAACCGCTCTTCCTATTATTGAAACTCAAGCGGGTGACGTTTCAGCATTCGTTCCAACCAACGTAATTTCGATTACCGATGGTCAGATTTTCTTAGAATCTAACTTATTTAACTCTGGTATTCGTCCAGCGGTAAACCCTGGTATTTCGGTATCTCGTGTGGGTGGTTCTGCACAAACTAAAGTAGTGAAAAAATTAGCTGGTGGTATCCGTACCGCATTAGCTCAATATCGTGAATTAGCGGCGTTTGCTCAGTTCGCATCTGACCTTGATGATGCTACCCGCAAACAACTTTCTCACGGTGAAAAAGTCACTGAATTATTGAAACAAAAACAATATGTACCGCTTAGCGTAGCAGAGCAATCTGTGTTGCTTTTCGCGGTTGAGTTTGGCTATTTAGAAGATGTGGAATTACAAAAAATTGCAAGTTTTGAAGCCGCACTTTTAGATTACGCTCGCCGTAACCACAGCGAGTTTATGGCTGAATTGACCAAAACCGGTAATTACAATGATGAAGTTAAAGCATCATTGAAATCGATTTTGGATAACTTTAAAGCCAACAGCGCGTGGTAAAAGTAACGGAGAAATAAGATGGCAGGTGCAAAAGAGATAAAAACCAAAATTGCCAGTGTACAAAGTACACAAAAAATTACAAAGGCAATGGAAATGGTGGCGACCTCGAAAATGCGTAAAACGCAGGATCGTATGTCGGCTTCTCGTCCGTATTCTGAAACAATACGAAATGTTATCAGCCACGTCTCTAAAGCAAGTGTTGGTTATAAACACCCATTTTTAATTCAACGCGAAGTGAAAAAAGTCGGGATCTTAGTGGTCTCGACTGACCGCGGAATGTGTGGTGGTTTGAACATTAACTTGTTTAAAACCGTCATGACAGAAATCAAACAATGGAAAGATAAAGGTGTTAATGTTGAATTGGGTTTAATTGGCTCAAAAGGCATTAGCTTCTTCCGTTCATTAGGATTACCTGTCCGTGCACAACTTTCCGGTTTGGGTGATAATCCGACAATGGAAGACTTAATTGGTGTAGCAAACGGTATGTTTGGTAGCTATAAAGACGAAGAAGTAGATGCAGTTTATATTGCCTACAATAAATTCGTTAATACAATGGCGCAAAAACCTGTTTATCAACAATTAA
>CAKQTN010000010.1:0-25436 GCA_934276625.1 uncultured Haemophilus sp. | reverse complement strand
CGACTATAGCTCAGTTGGTTAGAGCACCACCTTGACATGGTGGGGGTCACTGGTTCGAGTCCAGCTAGTCGCACCATTTACCCTAAACACAGCCCCGCGAAACCACTCGCGGGGTTTTGTTTTTCCTAGTGTTTTCAAGGCTTTTCAGCCCTTTTACTTATCACCACTAATCAGATTTAATTGTCTTTAACCGCATTTTTTAGTAACAAGTTTAGTAACAAGGTGATAAACTTCGAAAAATCTTGTTACTAAAACTAAGGAAAAATGATGCCTCGTGTTACTAAACCGCTCACAAATACAGAAGTAGATAAGGCGAAAACAAAGGATAAAGAATACAATCTAAGTGATGGTAACGGTCTTTTTTTACGCATTAAGCCTACCGGTGCTAAGGCTTGGATTTTCAATTATTATCACCCAGTAACAAATAAGCGCACATCTTTTACTATTGGAACTTATCCAGCTATAACACTTGCGCAAGCTCGTCAAAAACGCGAAGAATATCGCGCCCTACTTGCTCAAAGCATCGATCCGCAAGAATACATAAAAGAACAAGAACTAATTAAAAACGGTCAGAACGAAAATACTTTCTATAAAGTCGCTTTACTTTGGAAAGAAAAAAGAAGTAAAGAAATTGAGCCTATGACAATGGAAAAGAATTGGGCAAGATTAGAAAACTATCTATTCCCTACTCTTGGGAATTACCCTATCGATCAGATTACTTCCCCTTTATTGATTAAAACTGTTCGGCCATTAAATGAAAAAGGTTTCAATGATACGCTGCACCGTTTATTAAACCTCGCTAATCAGATTTTAAATTATGCGGTAACAATAGGATTGATTTCGTTTAATTCTTGCTTGAAAGCATCTGATGCTTACCATAAAGAGCCTCAAAAACATCACCCAGCAATCAAACCGGAAGAACTACCGAAACTATTACAAGACTTCAAAAATTCAAACAGGGATTATCTAACAAAGGTTTTGTTCCGCTGGCAATTACTTTCTATGGTTCGTCCGGCTGAGGCGGTTTCTGTTGAATGGTCTGAAATTGATTTCGATAAGAAACTATGGACTATTCCAGCAATCAAAATGAAAAAAACAAGACAAGGGCAATTTCCTCACATTGTTCCGCTTTCATCTTTAATGCTTAAGATTTTAGAAGAATTGAAACCTATAACAGGTGATGACAAATTCGTATTTTCTCACTATCACAAGCCTAACCAATCAGCTAGTAAAGAACTAATTGCTAACGCATTGAGAAAAATAGGTTACAAAGGGATTCAAGATGCTCACGGATTGAGATCGATAGCTAGAACGTTTTTAGAAGATCGGCAAGTTGATTTCCGTATTGCTGAAAGTTGTCTTGCTCATAGCATTGGGAACAAAACAAGTCAATCGTATAACCACTACGATTATGTAAAACTCCGCCGCCCTGTGATGCAATTATGGAGTGATTTTGTGGAGCAATGCGAAAAAGAAAACGTGTGAATGAGCGGCGTGTAAAAAATATTAAAAAAATTGGTTCACCTGTTCACCTTGTCAATTTAACCTTTTATTTCATATAGTTACGGGTGAATAGGTGAACATTATTGTTCACCCTAATTGTTCACCTTTAAGAGAAAAGCATAAAAAAAGGGGCTTTCGCCCCCTTTCCCTAGTTTATGAATTGAACTCATCTTTAAATTCTTCATAGTTTTTGAAGTGAACATTGGAGCGATATCCATATTTTCCCTTAGTCTTAGAGAACTCAAATTTATTTTTATGTTGCGCAAATCCTTGCTTTAATGAATTTGAGAAGTTTCTTAATGTAAGGGCATTTTTAATACCGCTCGCCTCAGCAAAAGCTAAGTATGCCGGATAAAGATGCGTTCTTGACTTACTGCCTTGATTCGCATTTCCTATATACAAGCCGTCATTCTGTGGCGTAGTATAGAAATATCCGCAAAATTCGGTGATATGGTCGGATTCGCTTTTTATTTCCAAAGCCTCATCACTTATTTGTTGCTCTTTTAAAGCAGCCTTAGCGGTTTCAGGTTGTTCAAAAGTATGTATTAGTTTGTAAATAATACCACCTACTTCCCCCTCAATCTTACCCATGAAATTAGGGTCTCGCTCGTTTTCAGGTACTACTTTGTCAAAGTGAAAGATTACCCTTCTTCGCTCAATCCCACCGCTACGCTCTGTAAATCTAGTCGCCTCATTATTAACGATTAAGACTACTGCCGGAATAACTGCTTTAAATTTAGTGCGGTGTTTTGGGTCAATATTCACAGGGTCGCCCCCTGTAATACTTTTCAATCCACCACCATCACCACCATAACGCGATTGTTCAGGGCAAATTAGCAAAGTTTTACCTACAAAGCTTTCTCGCCCACGCGGTTCATCTAAATCCACTAAGCGACCGCTTTCTGTGTTCTGCTCACCAGCTAATAACGTGGCAATATTAGCAAAAACAGATTTACCACTACCGCCATCGCCTGTTACTTCAAAGAATAATTGCCAGTCGTTGCGATTAGTTAAAACTGCGTATAAAGCCGCTAGAATAGCGTTCTTTTTGCTTTCTTTACCACCGCTTACGAACTCTAACCATTTATCAAAATATGGCGTATTTTGCGCTGAATTTAGATATTCATGCGGAATATAAGACATTAGCCAATTTTCCCGATAATGGGGCAAGAACTCTAACGTAGTGCGATTTAAAGTGCCATTATTGAAAGCAATCAACTCTTGCGCCTGTGTTCCCATTTTAGGGGATTGGATTTTGATTGTTTCAATGATGCTTTCTATTGAACGCGCGCTATAATTGAAGTCCTGTTCATCAAAGAAAGCTACTGCATTATCTAAGAACTCAAATTTATCTACTAACTGCCAGCTTATGCCATCATAGCGATATAATTCTCGGTCTTTTGGGTTTAATGCTAAATCCATATTTAGCCACTTCGTCAAGGCTCGCGCCTTCTTATTTACTCCGTCATTTTCTTTCAGTTTTTCGGGCGGTGCTAATTGGTCTGCTAAATCAGCCGTCTTTTTATCAGTTCGCAAGCGTTGAATGTAAGAGCTTAAATCCTCTTTCACTTGTGCGGCCGCATCAATGAGTTTCACTTCTCTGGCCGAAGTGTTTTTTGCTAAATTCTGACAAATTGCGGTGATTTCCTCCTGTTTTAATTCGCCATATTGAGCAATCTTTACTAACTGCTGATCTTCTTTAGCTATACGCGTTGAAGAAATATTGCTTAATTGATCCTTGCCTAGAATAACTGGTTTTTGCTTGCTTTCTAAACCTTCTACTAATTGGCATAATATTTGCCATTCTTCACCTTTTCCGTTATCCCATGCTTTCCATGCTTTAGAGCCAGCCAGCACAAATAAATCGGAATAAGGTTCATGCGGTTGATCCGCAAGATGCGGAGCATTAATTAATCGAGCCATTATTCACCCCTTTAAGTACTCCGTTTTCAATATCATCGATGCGATCAGCAACTACTTTTTGGAAGTATGTAAGAGTTTCAACTAAAGAAATGACAATGCTACTTTTCAGCAATCCATCAATGATTTCATCGTTAGTTAAACTCGCGACTATTTCTTCCGGATTAAGTGAAGGCGGATTAGGTGCTAGTTGTAATAAATGCTTATTAGCTGCTAACAGTTCATCGTGTAGATTTCGCAAGGTATAGAGTTTTTCAGAAGGATAACTCTCAAAAATTTCTGCTAACGTTACGATTGTTTCGCCTAGATAAGGTAAAGGCAAATAATGAGCCTCACCCTCTTTCTTTTCACAATTCATCTGACTATACATAATCGCTTTTAATTCGACCGCGCTTAAATTTGAGTAGTCTAATTTATCATTCATATTCATCTTATTTACCCTCACTAACAATCAAGTTTTTCTCATTTTTGAGTAAAACCACAGAATTAACATGTTCAACTTGTAACTGCTCAATCTGCTCTACTACTTCAACAAGCTTATGGATTAAGTAGTTATTTGCTTGATTAAAGCCTTTTAACGCTCCGTGCTTATCATTAATTTCAGCACCTTGCGACTTAGCCATTTCATTAAGTAACTTTGAGCCAGCTTTTAATCTCACCACTAAATCAGCTAGTTCATTACGGAATTTCACTTTGTGATGAAACTCGTCCGGATAAACTTCAAGGCATCGTTTGTTACTATCAAGGATTAATTGAAATTGGCGCGAAAGTTGAGAATATTTCACCATTAACGGATTGAATGGCTCTTTACCTTTAACTTTTCCTTTTAGTGTTTGTTTACGCATTTACTTTTCCCCTTCTAATTGTCGCTGCTTTCTTGATTTGCTCGATTGATGCCTCTAGCCCTTTGTAGTGTCCTGTGTGTAGATAATCCTCTGCGAAGGCTAAGAATTGTCTAATACGTTTACAGGCTTTCTCTAGTTGCTCAGGTGTCGGTACATACGGCTCTTTAAATGATTTGATTTGCTTAGATTTCATTGCCGTTACCCCATAAAATTGTGATAGTTTTTAAAGTACGCCCATTACTATGGCGAGTTCCTATCTCGCTTTCATATTTTTCCTTAGCTTGTTTAGCACCTTCTAAAGAGCCATAAACTCCTTGATTAAACTTGCTGCCATCGTCATAGACAAAATACAACTTATAAGGAAAATCTAACGGCAAAGAAGCTTTTTTCTCAATAAACTCAATGCGTTCTTCCATATCAACCTTGATATAACTCAATAGGTTTTTGATGCCTTTGATAGTGTTTGCGATATCAAAAGAATCCATTTCATTGAATAAATCAGGGTTAATTGATAATGCTAAGAGCGTGCTTTCCACTTGTCCTAGTCCATCAATATGGAGCTTTAACATTTCAAGCTGACATTGTTCTACTTGGATAATGCGGTTAGTCATGAGCCACCTCCGCGAAAGAGATTGAAGGGAAAGTATTTGCTGATAAAGCACTAGCGTTTTGAAGATTGATTCTTCCAGCAAGAACTAAGACGAACTCGCGGGCAAGCTTAGCGCGTGCGTTGCGTTCGCTATCAGCGGTAATACGGATTTTTTGAAGATGATTTGATAAATCAGTACGGCGAATAGCCGCGAAGATGAATTGATACATTTGCGTAAGTTCCAAAGTTAGATTTTCAGGAACTACCGCTAGACTTTCCACGGTCGGGCGGTAGAACGTAACAAGGTGGAAAACTGCCAACTTTGGAAGACAGCCCGTCATAGACGGCTTATTACGCTCTACCATTGAGAGAATGATCGGATTTATATGTAAAACAAAATCCGCATATTCTTTTGGTGTGCGAATGTTACGAACAAAAAAAGCACGGTCTAATGGCGTGCTGTCGTTCGCCAAAGTTAGATAGTTCAGCTTTCCACGGCTGGCAATCACTTTTTCTGATTGCGTGTTCATGATGCCAAAATTAACTGTGGTTTGTAAAGCGATTTCAATCAAAAACAACTTGAAAAATATTTCATATTGTTTACAATGTATATGATTTAAATTCATGGTGATTATTTCCATATTTAAGTCTTTATTGATGATTTTAAGATTTACCTTTTGAGAGATTCTTAAGGTTGAATACGCCGCTTGGGAGAGCCTTGCGGCGTTTGTCTTTTCTATTGCTTAAAATGCGCATCAATAACTTGATTTATTTGCGCTGGTGAAATGGGATATTCATCAAGAAGTTTCCCTTTAGCTTGTTGTGCTGCTAGTTTTTGGTTGTATAAACTGGCAACTCTTTCCACCTGTTCCGCATTAGCAAGACTATAGCGGGTAAACAGTTTCCCAGTCTGACTAACCTCTCGTTCTCGGTTCAATTCAATCTCTAAAATTCGCTCAATCTCATTGACCTCATTACGAGCATTTAGGAAATGAACGTTAAAATAACTTTCTTTTTCACTAATACCTGTTTTCGGTTTTAAAATAAGTTCTTTAGCGATTGTCATTAGTCTTGTAGTCATTATTTCCTCCATTAATTAAGCACGTGCTGCCTTTTGTTCTTCAATCCATTGATTCACTTCATCTAAATCCCAGCGGACAAAGTTTTGTGAAAAGCGGATTGGTTGAGGGAATTTTTTAGCTTTTACAAGCTCATTGAGTTTGGTGCGACCAAAGCCAACAATATGGCAAGCGATTTCACCGGAGATTAGTTTCTGATTTGGATTTAATTTTAGATTTAGCTTTTGAGCTTCGTTCATGTTAATAACCTCTGTATTTTTTCGTTTAACTAAACCGAGCTACTCAATAACTCGATCGGCTACGTATCGATACAGGGGTATTAGAACCTATTTTTAGAAATGGAATAATGGCGAGAAGTGGCTTATTTCAGGAAATAAGTTACTTATGGTTAGTAGTTTTTAGGTTTTCTTTTTCTCTTTCCTTTTTGCGGGTCTAAAGGTTTAATCCATCCAGTTATGGTTTTAATTGTTTGAGGTAGATCTAAAGCATCCTTAACATCTATTGCCATTTGCCCTTGTGTAACATCTGGATGTTTTTCCCATACCTCTTTCACCCATTCTTCGGCATTAATTTGATCTGGTTTCTTGGCTTTTGGAATTTTACCTTGTAATGTTCTTTCCACACTAGGCATTACTTCAAGCCGCTTAACTAAAGCGCCTACTTTATTTTTTAGATTGACTTTAATTGATGAACTTAAAAGCATTAAGGACATATTTTCAAGACTGATTACTGTGCCTGTAATTTTTTTTATATCGTTAGCATCTAGCCCAGCATTAACAAGCATCTTATTTAATAATTCAACCCTTTTATTGGCTGTTTCAGCTTGTTTCTCAATAGTTTCATCAATAACTGAATATATATCATCAAGAGTTATTAGTTTATGCTCTTTTTTTTCCAGCACACTAATAATAAAGTCTTTATATTCTTTACCTGTCGGCAAGTCACCATCAATTATTTGCTGTAATTTTTCTAATGAAAACAAAAATTCTTGATTTTCCATAAACGCCCCTTTCGCATTTATTCCTTATTTGAGAGAGCGCACCAGCAAAGTAAGGTTCTTTGTTTTCGGGGATCAGCCTAGATGCGCTATATTTGGTTGTTTTTTAGGAAGTGTTAGCCGTTCGCTATATTCTTTGGTTCAAGGGCTTGAAGTTTGTTTAGTAAAGGCGGATAATTGAATTGCCTTTAGAAACTCCCCTTTGAGTGATAAAGGTTATTACATACGACTTTAATTTAAGCCATCGTTCGCGCGGTGGCTTTTCTGTTCCTAAAAATCTAATTATTAATCAATAAAGCCGATTAATTTTTGTTCATTATAACAAATTTAATTATAAAGTTTAACTACGTTTAGTTGCGGCTCTTTCATATCTAATCTATTGATATTATAATAATTATGTTACATTTTAATTTGAAGTGTAACAGGGATTCCCAGTGAATTGGGAATACTTGTAAAAATGGTCTTTCGATACGTCATTATGTCATCATCCCCTCGTTGTGAAACGCGGGGATTTTTTTGCCTAACGTTTGCTATTTCCGTTTAACTTTCTTCATTTCTTTGAGTTGCTTAGCGGCTATAAAGTAAATCGTTTCGAGAGCATCCATATTAGGGCTGTTCGGTCTGTTGTTTATTTCTCGTTTTGCTGCATCGCATTTACATTGAAGAATGTAGATAACTTCGTCCAGTGGATATGGTTCATTGTCATCATACAAGCTAATAAAAGTGAAAAGTGCGGTAGATTTCTTATAGTGTTTCACTGCCGCTATTAGTAAGTTCTGTTTTGCCTCTTTACATCTAATCATATATCCAATCCGTTAAATTCTTCTAGTGCCTGTTTGTGTTCGTCTGATAGTTCGAAAATTAAATCACCGTATTCAAGTTGATAAGTTCCGAAAGACATCAGGAACGCTACGGCGGGGTCTATTTTGTTTGCTGCTTTCTTCTTGTTCGGTTTAATATTGGCGTTCGCATCAGTTTCCATAACTACATTTGATAAAGCCCACGCAAGCACCGGATCGCCATTGTGTTCTATCATCTGTCTGTTTATTAAAACTTCCGCACTTTTTGCCACTGGGCTAAATCGTTGGTATGTTTGCGGGAATGGCTCTACTTCAAGCCCCGCCGCTTGTAATTGTGTTCGTAAATGGGTTGCGTTCCATACGTCAAAGCCTGTCATTTTGATATTGAAACGTTCAGCATCTTTCAGAATATCGTCTCTGATTTTGTCGTAGTCGATGCAATCACCTTCCGTTGCTATTAACCAACCACTGCGCACCCAGTTTCGATACATTGCGCGGTTTTTATTTGCCACGTTGTTAAGCTGAAATTCGGGAATGTAATGTCGTGTAAGTAAGCGCACTTTGTTTCCGTGTGGGAATGTATAACAAAGGCTTGTTAAGTCGTTGGTACTTGATAAATCCAGCCCTAAATAGCAATCTTGATGAAGTAAATCGCTTTCAGTGTACTTCCGTTCGCATTGCGCCCAGTTTCCATCACCTAGCCACGGCGTAGAGCCTTGGCACCATACATTAAAGCGCTTAGTTAGCATTTCTACCCATTCGGAAGGAATCCCCCTAGCCTTCTTGATAGTGTTCTCAAAATCAAGGTAAGGAATGGATTTACCTATATTCGGATTTGCTTTTATCCAGTTCTCTTGATTGTCGATTTCGTTTTCTTCGTCTAACTCAAAAATCAATACAAATAAGCTGTCGTTCTGCTCATTTCCTTCAAGGATTTGAGCGCAATAATCATAATGCTGTTTACAGGCTGAAATAACGTTACTTCCGGCTGTTGTAATAGCAAAGAGTAAACCTTCAGGGCGTGCGCCTTGCCCTAGCTCTAACGCGCTATATACGCTGTTGTCTGCGTGTAGGTGATATTCATCTACAATAGCTAAACTAGGGTTAGTTCCTTCAATCGTTGAAGATTTAGCGGCAAGTGGTCGCATAATGCTATTGTTCTTCGGATTGATTAGCTTGTGTTGTTGAATGTTAAGGCGTTTTTTCAATGGAGCTGAAAGTAAGCACATTTGACGAGCATCATCAAAAACAATCCTAGCTTGATCTCGGCTAACGGCTGCGGTGTATATATCCTGTTGTCCGCCTTCCATCACTAGAAACCAATTAGCTAAAATGGCTGCTATTGTTGATTTTGCGTTCTTTCTTGCTACTTGAACGTAAGCGGAGCGATATTTTCTTAATCCTGTGTCTTTACGCTTAAAGCCTAGAATGTTGGCAAAGAGAAAGACTTGCCAATCCGAAAGAATAATAGGCTGTCCGCGTAAGTGTCCTTTAACGTGCGGGCATAGTTTCGAGAAAGCTAAAAACTTATTAACTGCTCCATCATCAAAGAAATAATCGGAATTGTTTAAATCGTTAAAATAACGCTCTACGGCTTGTTTTATCTTCTTACAAGCCACTAACTCACCCGATTTGATTTTCTCTGCGTATGCGTGCCATATTTCCATATTTCGCCTACATAGTTAGGATTTCATCTAAGATATCGTTTTCATCTACTTCAATAGGATTTTTTCTGCGGCTTACAGGGTCGAAACCTAGCAATGATGACATCTTAATCATCACTTTTTCGGCATCTGCTTTCGCTGATAAAGCTGGATTTCTTGATTGAGTGCCTTGACTATTAACAATAATGAATCCATTTTTGGCTAAATCTGCTACGGAATGACGCCAAATTGCGTAGTTTTCGCAATAAATTTCAAGGTTCGTTAAATCTTCTGCTTTAATATCGCCACGCTCTGAAAGTTGTTTAATTCGGCTTTTCCATTGGGTTTTAGCGATACCATCTAAAAAATCAGGGGTTTTATAGTTTCTTCTCTTGCTCATACATTTCCTTATTTTCAAAAAAATTGCCTTGCGTAAAAATTGAGTTGGGAGGGCGGTTCTGACGGCTTGAGCCTTTCTTTTTTAAACTACCCCCACCCGTCTAATCATTCTTTTTTCGCTCCATATCCGCGTTGGTCTATTACTCGTGTTTTGTAACTGTGACAATTTCGGCATAAAGCTTGATGATTAGATTCAACCCAGAATAGAGGGTCTGCCTGTCCATTCTCTACTGGCTTAATATGGTCTATCACCGTTGCGGGTGTGTAGATTCCTTTCTCTAAACACATTACACAAAGCGGATGAAAGCGTAAGTATTGCGCGCGGTACTTGCTCCACTTATGGTCATATCCTCGCGCGCTACTGCTTGCTCTTGTGTCTTTTGGCTTATGTTCTTCGCATCTACCGGACTTTACTTTGTTTTTACAGTTAGGATAGCTGCATCGTCTTAGTGGTTGATATGGCATATCGGTTACTAAATTCTTAGTAAGCGCAAGGCTCACGGTAAACATCCCATAGAGATTTAACAGTCATAGGGATAAGCGTTTGAGGGGCATCCGTTGTTATTTCTCGGTTACTGTATAAATGCCCGATATACATTAAGCAGCCAACTTTTATAGCTGGGGTAAAAGGAACGGTGTTTTCTGTTTCTTCATTACCAAAGGTTTTGCCTATATGCTTTTGGCATACTTCAAAGGCTGCCACCTTATAGCTTTCGATTAAGTCATCATCTAAATCATGATCTACGTTTAAATGCTGCTTAATTTCTTCAAGCGTTAAATCAGTTTTTTCCATTGCTTACCTCTTTACAAATAAGTTGTAATTCCCTGTGTGATTCCTTGCTATCAATGATGCTGGTTATTTCTAAGTTACGATTACCGTATTTCACGCGCATTGTGTTATCCACATTCGTTCCGTATCTAATACGGATTCGCACAATGTTTTCATTCGTTACGCTTGCGCTAGCAAAGAACTCTCTACCCTGTAACGGTTCAACCGCTGCGCGTATATTCGCAACGGTTTTCCACTTACTTACAAATCCGCCGTAATCATTAGTTTCGTTTACTTGTTTTTGTAAACTTATCGCCTTGTTATATTTACCGGCTCTAATCATTCTAGGCATCGTTCACCTCGTTTTCGTTTACGCTATCATTGCGTTTAACTTCTACGGTTTGTTTCCATGCTTGACTAAATTCATCACCGCCAGCATAAGGCGGCAAGCCTTCACGTCTGCGAACTTCATTAGGTGACATCACGCCCGCTTTAATCGCCACATCGTAACTATTGAAACGTTCGTTTTGACTGGTGCGGAGTAAGTCGCTTGTGTCAAATTCGATTAAGTGCCGTTTCTTGCTACTGCTTGTTAAGTCAATCATTAAGGCATCTTTAAGCTGTTGTTCAAAGTTAGTCAGCCATGGGCGCAAGGTTTGTGATAAGAACGCTCTACTAGCCTCACTGAAATTCGCATAACTACTATTGGAATAATCTTGTAGGAAAATCGGGCTTATGTTGTAGATTCGGGCTATATCGGAAATTGTGAAGGTTCGACTTTGTAACCATTCAGCATCTTGGTTTGTCATGCCTAATTGTTTGTATTCCATTGAGCCTTCAAGGATTGGTGTTTTACCCGCGTTCTTCGCGCCTTTGTAACGCTCTAAGGCTTTCACTGCTTTCTGTGCTTTCGCATCGTCTAACCATTCGGCCGTTGAGATTAATCCGCTGGACATCAATCCGTTTTTCATGATTGCTGCGCCGTGTCGTTGTTGTGCTAAACCTAGTCCAATCGTTTCACGGCAAACAGTCACAGGTGAACGCCCCATAAATCCATCAAGGGAACTATGGCGTAGGTGTAACATTTCATCTTGAAGATAGTTTCTAGTTACTCCGTTTAAGTCCGTTACTTGGTAAATATGTTCGCCTGTTACTTTACGGAAGATATTTACTTCGCTCGGCTGGTAAGGTGTAAGGCTTACAGGTTCGCCCTTGTTATTCCACTCAATCACTGCGTAAGCATTACCAGTTAGCAAGCAATGGCGCATCATCGTATATTTGAACTGGTAAGGCGTTTGATTTCGGTTAGGCATTTCATTTAAAAGATATTCAACCGGATGACGGTAGATTCTTTCGCGGCCATCTTCTTTCAGTGCGTACAAATAACAAGGCATAGATGCTACCGCCTCGGCAATCACTGTGACGGCGTTCATAACCGCTGGTAGAGCCTCTGCCGTTTGTGGGCTGACATATTCGCCCGCGCCAGTATTATTTACGCCCATGTAAGAGATGAATTCATCAATAGTGATTGGTTCGCTGCGTTGCTCTTTTCGTCTAAAAGGATTCCACATATTAAGCCTCCGCCACATCAAGCCAGCGTTTTAAGATAGTGTTTGATTTACCCTGTGTTTGTTCTTTTGCTGCGACCATTGAGCGCTTAGCGATTTCTACACTGCTTTCCGGATAGGCTGGAATACTTGTTACTGTTACCTCAAAGAGATCTGCTTTAATTACATTTCTTTGATAAGGCTCTACATCAAAATTCCATTCTTCTTTAATCGCTCTGAATCCGAAAGACATCCCTGTAATATCACCGCGAGAAACGCTAATTAATAAATCTTTTCCGATTGTTGTATCGGGCGGAGTTAGTTCAAAGCGTAAGCCGATTGAATCTTCTTCTAGCTTTAATGTTCCCGCACTTGTTCGACCTAGTAACTTGGTGTAGTCATGTTCAAAGAGTGCGCGCACATCTTCGCCACTCGCTAGGCTGTCACTGAAAGCTTTAGGCGCAAAGGATTCCACAAAATCACAGTAAAGCACTTGTGAAGGGCTATTCCATTTCACCGCATAACCGACTAGCTTTTGATTTTCTTCATCGGCTGAAAGTGTTGCGGAGCGGATTTCAAATTCTTTATTCATATTTCACCTATTAAGCAAAAAAAGGGGCTTTCGCCCCTCTATGATTTATGCTGTTGTCTCAATCACTTTGATAGCGTTTGAATCTACTACGCCACCGCCTAAATATTTATCGGTGTGTACTTTATAGAATCCCGGTTCGGTTAAGTTGTCCGGACGGGTTCGCACGCCTGTTTCGTGATCTACAATGAAATATCCGCGTTTGAAGTCACCGAAGGCAATTACTGCTTTATTTGCTCCACCTGTCGGCATTGTTTCTAAGAAGTGGACTGGACGACCTAATAATGTTGCTGGGGCATCAGCTGTTAAACCATCGCGCCAGATATAATCGCCGTTTTTGTTTTTAAGTTTTTGTAATGCTGCTGCAATGGTTGATGACATCACCCAAACCGCATTTTTACGGTATTTGCTATGAAGTGTATAGAACGCATCGATTAAAGTATCTGCATCAATCTTCGCTACGCCTGCTACTTCAATTTTTTGAAGTTTGCCGAATTGGCGTACTTTGTCATCTTCGGTTGTGCGTTGGTAGGTTAAGAAGCCTTTTGATTTCTTGTTACCATCACCGGAAGTTAAATCTGTTTCTTCTGTTTCTGTGAAGGTTTCAGAAATTTCATCAGTTAGCCAACCTAAAACATCAATGCTTGAGAAGTCTAAGATTTCTTGTGTAGTCTTAGGATAAGCATAGATTGAATTTAAAGCGATTGTTACTTCATGAAGTTTCGGGCTTGCTGTGCCGTTGCGTGCTGTGCCTTCTGTTCCGTGTTCTACTGCTGCGCCGCCAGCCGATACTAATTTTTTGTATTCTTTCGCTCCAACCGGTAAGCGTACTACGTTACAAAGTTGGCGCATTACGCTATCGTCTGTTAAGCGTTTCATTACATCTTTGTCTAACTGTGGGATAACTGAATATCCACCATCTTCACCGTTAGCCGTAGTTAAATTGCGAAGTTCACCAGTTTTCACATAATGGCGTAACTCATCATTTGAAAGTTGTTTCATGTTGCGTTGTTCTACCTGTTTAGTTTGAGCATCTAGGCTACGTTCTTCATCTGCTACGGTTTCGTACTTGCTGATTTCATCTGTCATCTGTTTGACTAAATCTTTCAGCTTTTCAAAATCTACTGATTCAGTTTCATTCAATGAACGATTTTCTTTTTCTGCTTTTTCAAGCATTGAGCGCATTTCTGCGACTTTTTCCGCCTTTTGTTGGCGTAACTCAATTAATTTTTTAAACATACTTATCTTTTCCTTATGAGATTTCTTAGTCTAAATTTAGACGACTTTTATTAAGTCAAAATATAATATATAGTGTTTTGATTATTAATTAAACACCTTATTTTTCAATAGTTTAACTACGTTTAGATACGGTAAGTTAAAATTGTTTGATTGCTTAAATTTTGAACAGATAGAGAGTAAATATTCTGTATTGAGATATCTTTTTTTGATTGGTGAACAAAGGTGAACAATGGTGAACAGTTGGTGAACAATAAAAAAGAATATAACTATATAATAAATAAAGAGTTTTAAGGATTGGTGAACAAGGTGAACAGTTTTTCTATAAAATTTTTTACACGCGGCTTATTAGTGGTATTATGGCATCAGAAACTATCATTGATTTGTGGTGAATTTGAATTTTAGTAACAAGCTTAGTAACAAGATTTTAGACTTTGTAAAATAAACATTAAAAATCAATAATATATAAATGAATTCGGGTTCAGCTAGTGCACCATATTGCAATCCCAAGCTTTTTAGCTTGGGATTTTTTCTTTTTATTCCCTACTTAATTTGAATGAATATTTTCTGAATAAACCGCATAAGCAAATGAAAATAATTTGCATTGATCGACGTAAACGTTTTCGCTATACTTGCGGCTCTTTTATTATCTATCGGGTTATATATCGGAAAACAATTATGAAATTTAAATTAAGTCTTATTTCAACCGCACTTTTGGCGAGTTTCTCCGCGTCTACTTTTGCGGAGACTGAGCAAGCCGCAAATACAAATACCGAAGTGCTTGAGCAAATCAATGTTCAAGATACGGGTATCAAACAAAATGGTTATCAAACGACAGGGACATCCGTCGTATCAAAAGCTGAAGTGCCTGTATTCGATACGCCAAATACTGTCAATATCCTTTCGACTAAATTATTAGAAGATCGTAAACCTGAATCACTCATTGATGCACTTTATAACGTCAGTGGTGTGAGCCAAGCGAATACGCTAGGTGGCATGTTTGACTCCATTCAAAAACGTGGTTTTGGTGGAAACCGTGACAACTCAATTATGCGTAACGGTTTACAAGCTGGCCCAGCTAAGAACTTTAGCGCAACAACTGAAACCGTTGAAGTGTTAAAAGGGCCGGCATCTGTACTTTATGGTATTCAAGATCCTGGTGGTGTGGTTAATATCATTACTAAAAAACCACAACAAACGCCACGTTATGTCGTTGGCGGAACCTTAGGTAATCATAGCCTGTGGGGAACGCAATTAGATTTCACTGGTGGTTTAGGAAATGGTTTTGCTTACCGCTTTATCTATGACAAACAAGAAAAAGACTACTGGCGTAATTTTGGCAAAGTGAAAAACACGACTTACGCACCATCTCTTTCTTGGGAAAATGATAAAACTAAAGTACTTCTTTCTTATGAACACAAAGATATTCTTGAGCCATTTGATCGTGGTACAAATCTTTTAACGGCAACTAATGCATTACCGGATATTCCTGTATCGCGTCGTTTAGATGAACCAAATAATGAAACCACCGCAAAAACCGATAACATTGATTTCAAAATTGAACACAAATTGAGTGACGGTTGGAAATTAAATACAGGTTACAGCTATGCTCGTTACAAATATTTCTACGATCAAGCTCGTATTACAAATGTTAATGTTAAAACACGTACAGCCCGCCGAGAGATTGAACAGCAACAAGGTGACCAGCGTGTTCATAGTGGCACATTAAATATTGTCGGTGAATTTGGTATTGGTGATATTGCTAACCGCTTTGTAGCCGGTATTGATGCAATGCGTAATATTCGTGATCTTGGACCGATTTATAACAAAGGTATTACAAATTCAGATATTAATATTGATAATCCAAAATATACCAGCCCTGTTGCAGCACATAAAAATGGTAATGGCAACGCCTACCAATATAACTATCTCAAAACCGTTGGTGTTTATATTCAAGATACCGCCTACTTTACAGATAACTTTATCATGACGGGTGGTTTACGTTATGAGTACTTTGATCAATTTGCAGGACGTCATTGCTTAAATGCAGCAAACTGTAAAAAAGGTCAAAATCTAACAAAAACCGGAAATACCGATCAGCACGATGGTAAATTATTGTATCAATTAGGTGCCGTATATAAATTTACGCCACATATTGCGACCTTTGCGAACTACTCTGAGTCTTTCCGTCCACAAATGAGTGTGGCAACACCTGTTAGCGGCGATTTAAAACCAGAACAAGGTAAATCTTTTGAAATTGGTGCAAAATACGAAAACTCAGGCTTTAATGCAACACTTGCATTATTCAATATCAGCAAACGTAATGTAGCTGAGGCTGTTGGTTCTGGTTCAAATGCGCAATTAAATATCGTCGGCAAACAACGTTCTCGTGGTGTGGAATTCGATCTTAATGGTCAAATTACGGATAGTCTAAGCGTAGCGGCTAACTATACCTACACCAAAGTAAAATCACTTGAAAATGAGCGCTATCCTGATGCGGTAAATCAACAACTTTCTGGTGTACCAAAACATCAAGCTTCCCTATTCCTAGCTTATAACGTAGGTGAATTTGATTTTGGTAACATCCGTGTTGGTGGTGGTGCTCGTTATTTAGGTTCTTGGCATGCTTATAACAGTGATTACACAAAAGCATACAAATTACCTCATGCCGTGGTATATGATGCCTTTATTGCTTACGATACCAAAATCTCTGGCAAGAAAGTGTCTTTCCAACTTAACGGTAAAAACTTAGCAGATAAAACTTACTATCCATCCACCTCTGGTAACGCAACAAACACGTTAATCCCTGTTGCATTAGGTTATGGACGTGAATTTATCTTCAACACGAAAGTTGAGTTTTAATTGAGCGCACAATACGAGGGCGAATCATTTCGCCCTTTTTTTCGTTTTTTACTTTATGGATAATCAATGAATTGGCAAACTGAACTTAACTCAAGTTTAAGCTGGATTTTGACCGCACTTTTCTGGGTGATTGTGTGCTTTAGCGTGACGACACTGGTACTCAAACAAACCACATTCGGTCAGAAGTTTTGGCATATTGCATCCCCTTCGATTAATCGCCGTAACAGCATCAAAATAATCCTTATGCTACTGGTGTTGTTTACCATGATTTTGTTAGAAGTGCGTTTCAGCGTACTCAACTCTTTTTTCTATAACGGGCTTTATAGCTCAATGCAGGAATTAGATGCGGATAAGTTTTGGTTCTTTGCAAAACTGAATGCCCTCTTAGTATTGGTACAAGTTATCCACTCCATCGCCGATTATTTCTTGCAACAAGTATTTGAAATCCGTTGGTTGGAAAGCTTGAATAAAGTCCTTGTTAAACGATGGTTAGAAAATAAAAAATACTATCGCCTCAAATACGAAAAAGATCTGCCCGATAATATTGATCAACGTATTGAACAAGATGCACGTGAATTTATCAGTAGTACCGTTAAAATTGTGCGGGGAATGATTAATTCGATTCTGACTACCATTGAATTTACCATCATTCTTTGGTCACTTTCTGGTGTGTTGAGTCTTTTCGGCTTGAATATCGAAAAAGGTGTTGTTTTCTTTATTTATGCCTTTATTATCCTCGCAACGTTAATGTCCGTTTGGATTGGTCACCCTTTAATCAAGCTGAACTTTAATAAAGAAAAACTCAATGGTGACTACCGTTATTCTTTAATTCGAGTGCGAGATAATGCGGAAAGTATTGCATTCTATCAAGGTGAACAACAAGAACAGCATTTACTGAAAAACAAATTTGCCGAAATTATTCATAACCGTTGGGCAATTGTGTTGAGAATGTTGGGATTAGACGGCTTTAATGGAAGCGTCACACGAGTGGCGAAACTCTTACCTTTAATGCTTCAAGCCCCTCGTTTTTTCACTGGACAAATCAAACTGGGCGATATGCACCAAACTGTGCAAGCATTTAACCGATTAATGACCGCACTTTCCTTCTTCCGTTTGTTCTATGAAGAGTTTACGCTCTATCAAGCGCGCTTAAATCGTCTTTATGGTTTTATGACGAAGTTGGATGAATTAGATCATTCAGAGGTTCATCAACCCATGAAATGTTCTAACCGTGTTGCATTGTCAAACTTTGGTATTAAAGACGAGCAAGGCAGATTGTTGCTTAATAACTTAAATATTGAATTAAAAAATGGTGATGCCTTATTAATTCAAGGTCCATCTGGCACAGGGAAAACATCGCTATTAAAAGCGATGGCGGGGATTTATCCTTTTGAGACAGTGGGGCTGGTGGAACATCCTTGTGTGACCAGTTTATTCTTACCACAACGTCCTTATATGCCACAAGGCACGTTACGTGAAGCGATTTGCTATCCAGATATTGATCCTTATCATCCTGAATTGGAAAAAACACTCGCGGATTGCTGTTTGGATAAATACCTTCATAGTCTTGATATAGATAACGATTGGCAAGCAATTTTGTCACCGGGTGAATTACAGCGTGTGGCATTCATTCGGATTTTACTGACGAAGCCAGAAGTGGTCTTTTTAGATGAAACCACATCAGCACTTGATGAGCCAACAGAGTATCTGCTTTATAAAACAATTAAAGAGCGCTTACCGAATATGATCATTCTGAGTGTTGGCCATCGTGGCACATTGCATCAATTCCATAACAAACAATTGGATTTGGCTGTCTGCATCGTCTAAATAACAAAAGGCTAAATTATATTTAGCCTTTTCTTTATTATAAAGCCTATACGGCGACCTAGAACTTGCACAATGCTTGCTACACACCCCAATCCCCCCTATAATTCCCCCAATTTTTCTAATTCCATTTTCACAATGTCAAATAAAACCATTGCAAAAAATACGCTATTTCTCTACATCCGAATGCTTTTCAACATGGGAGCCATGCTGTATATCTCTCGTGTGGTATTACAGGTTTTGGGAGTAGAAGATTTTGGTATCTATAACATTGTGATGGGGGTCGTGGTCTTATTTTCCTTTTTTAATGGCACAATGACCGCCACTACTCAGCGTTTTATTAACGTAGAAAAAGCCTCGAATGACATTCAACGTGTCAATAAAGTCTTTAATATTAGTATCTTAAATCACCTACTCATTATTTTTATCGTATTAGTGTTAGCTGAAACCGTAGGTTTATGGTTTTTAAATCACAAATTAGTTATCCCCGCTGAACGCTTGCAAGCGGCAAATATCGTTTACCAATTAGCATTAATTATTGCCCTTGTTGAAATCATTAAAGTGCCATTCAATGCCATGATTGTTGCACACGAGAAAATGGGATTCTATGCGTGGTTGGGATTAGGGGAAACCATCTTAAAACTAACCTCTGTTTTTATCTTAAGTCATATCACACATTACGATAAGTTGATTACTTATGGTTTCTTATTGCTTTCAGTCAGCTTAATCGTGCTCTCTCTTTATGTGTTATTCACTAAATATTATTTCAAAGAGGCTGCGCGTTTCCGTTTATATAAAGATTTGAGCAAAACCAAAGAAATGGTGAGTTTTTCCGGTTGGATGCTTATGGGGCAAGTCGCTTATGTGGGTTCAACACAAGGCTTGAATATGGTATCTAACTTATTCTTTGGTGTGGCAGTCAATGCCGCTGTTGCGATTGCAACACAAGTAGAAGGTGCCGTTTACAGCTTTGTAAATAATTTCCAAATGGCAGCTAATCCGCAGTTGGTTCAGTCTTATGCAGCAAAAGATTACGATCGCAATCGCCAATTAATTCTTGGTATTTCAAAATATTCACTTTATTTAATGGCGATTCTCTCTGCGCCTGTATTGTATTTCACCCATACCTTACTGACATTTTGGCTAGGCGATCATCTTCCGCAATATACTGAACAACTTGTACAAGCCATTATTGCTTGCTTATTGATCAGTGCAATGGCTGGCGCATTTTGGATGAGTGCATTAGCCATTGGCACATCTACCGTAAAACAATACAATATCATCGTGGCATTAATCGATCTTTGTACGGTGCCATTAGCTTATTATTTGTTCACACTAGGTTATAATCCAGTATTTGCCTTTGTGGGTAAATTTAGTACGATGGTCATCTCACAAATCTATCGATTATATTTTATTAATAAAAAAATTAAATTTAACCAAAAAGAATTTGTCTCATATTTAGTGAATGTCGGCGTGGTGTTTGGCCTGCTATTAGGTATCATCTATATATCCGATACCACCCGCAGTTATTCTTTATTGGAATTTATTGGACAATCCATCATCTTAGAAATGGTATTAATCTGTGTCATCTTAATCTTCGGATTAAACACAGCAGAAAAAAATTTCTTGTTTAGCTATTTAAAGAAAAGAGTAAAAAAATGAATCAACTCCTTATTGATTTAAAAAACAAACTGAATCCTATTGTCGAACTAATCAAAGATAAAAACGATGTATTCTATTTCGACTACCCGCTTCATTTGAACGTGGGCGATTTGCTGATCTATCATGGAACCGAGCAATTTTTTAAAGATCACCACATTAACGTGACCTTAAAACGTTGCGAATATGATTTAGATCTCGAAGAAGTCAAAGCAAAAATTACACCGAATACCACCATCCTTTTACATGGTGGCGGCAACTTTGGTGATCTTTATCCGCAGCATCAAAAAATCCGTGAAGAAATGGTGACGCATTTTCCGAATAATCGCATTATTGTGTTACCACAAACCGCTTATTTTAAGCACGAAGAAAATCTGCAAAAATCAGCCGCACTTTTCCGTAGCCACAGTGATTGCCATCTACTGGCTCGCGATGAAAGAACGGAGAACTTATTTGCACAATTTTCTGATCATGTTTATTTATCACCGGATATGGCGCATCAGCTTTATGGCACGATGGAAACCAAGCAAGGCACAACGGGGGAACAACTTTATTTCTTGCGTAAAGACATTGAAGCAAGTGATGTAGAGAAAAATATCCTAGCGCAACTGCCTGCTAACAGCAATGTAAAAGACTGGGAAGACATTCTTTCAACCGAAGATGATGTGGTTTTAGCATTAAGTTGGCGAATGAGTAAAATGGCCAATAAATTTGGTTTAAGTTGGCTAAAAGATCTCTGCCATCAATTCTGGTATGCCTATACTCAACGCATTGTAAAACGTGTTGCACAAGTATTCTTAGCGAACGACAAAGTGACCACAACTCGCTTACATGGTCATATTTTCTCTTGCTTGTTAGAAATTCCAAATCGTGTTTGCGATAACTCTTATGGCAAAAATAGTAGCTATGCGAAATTATGGACAAAAGAGCTAGATTTCGTTGAATTGGATAAATAATGTTTGAATTGAAAAAACTCATTACCGCTATGATTCTCCCCCCATTTAATATTTTAATTTTATGGGGACTTTCAATTATTCTAGCTAAATTCAATTTTAAAAAATTAAGCCGAATTTCGACCGCACTTGGTTTCTCTCTACTCTATCTTTTAAGCATTCCTTACACTGCACAAGTACTTAAAGACAGTCTCATTACTGAAGATCATTTAACACTGCAAGATTATCAACAAGCTCAAGCGATCGTTTTACTGGGTGGTGGGTTACGTGATAGCAAAGAGCTTTATGCGCCATTAGCTTCAACCGCTATTCAACTTGAGCGCTTGCGTTATGCAGCATTCTTGCAAAAAGAAACGCACTTGCCATTATTAATTACAGGAGCGAGCCCAACAGGCGCTATTGAGGCAAAAATCGCCGCAGAAGAACTCCAAAACTTCTTTAATGTGCCAACCAAATGGATTGAACCTAAAGCCCTTACCACCAAAGAAAATGCCCTTTTCACCAAACAGATATTGGAGAAAGAAAGTATTCATAAAATTATTTTAGTCACTAATGAATGGCATATGCAACGTGCAAAATTATTATTCCAACAGCAAGGCTTTGATGTGTTACCTGCAAGTGTAGGTGAAGGCATTACGCCCGACAGTTACGGACTCAATATGATGCATTTTATTCCGCAAGGTGGTGCAATTACTAAAAATATGCAATTACTCAAAGAGTGGATTGGATATTGGAAAGAGCGCTAAAGTGCGGTCAAAAGATTACAAATTAGATAATGTTAAGAGGAAGAAAACATGAGTCAAATTACACGCGAACAAATGCTTCAGGTATTTGAAAATCGCTGCTCCACACGTTATTACGATCCGAATAAAAAAATTAGCCAAGATGATTTCGCGGCAATTTTAGAATTTGCTCGTTTATCACCAAGCTCTGTCGGCTCTGAGCCATGGAAATTCTTAGTTATTCAAAATAAAGCATTACGCGATAAACTCAAACCTTTTAGCTGGGGCATGCAATATCAATTAGATGATTGTAGTCATTTAGTGATCATTCTTGCTAAGAAGAATGCTCGATATGACACGCCTTTCTTCCGTGATGTTGCGGTGCGTAGAGGTTTACAAGGCGAGCAATTAGAAAAAGCCTTGGAAAAATATAAAGGCTTACAAGAAGTTGAAATGAAAACCGCAGAAAGCGAGCGTGCATTATTTGACTGGACAAGCAAACAAACCTACATTGCATTAGCGAATATGCTAACTGGTGCTGCCGCTATCGGTATAGATTCTTGCCCTATTGAAGGCTTTAACTACGATAAAATGAATGAAGTTTTAGCCGCTGAAGGTCTGTTTGATCCAAATGAATGGGGCGTATCTGTGGCAGCAACATTTGGTTATCGCGCGAGAGACATTACCAAAAAATCTCGTCGACCAATTGAAGAAATCGTCACTTGGGTTGAATAATCTATTTTCAAATAAATGGGCAGCAAACGCTGCCCTTTTCTTTATCCACCAAATAAGGCTGCCCCACCTGTTACAGCCCCCATCGTGCCATATAACAAGCTTAGTGCAAAAAAAATCATCATTGCACCCGCAATACATTTGATCATGGCTTCGCCTTTTTGATTAGAACCCGCTAAACCATACCAATGGCCTAAGCGAGTCGCAACATTTCTCGCATAGCGTACTAACGCTGCAAAAAGCGAAAGCATTAATCCTGTCCCCAAAGACATGGCAAAAGTAGCTAAAATTCCCCACCAATAAAGATCCAGCATATAAGCGAGAAAGAGCACAAAAATAGCGCCACTACACGGTCGCATACCAATAGTCAAAATCACTAAGAGCTGAGATTTTAAATCACCTGATTGCTTAAGCTGTTGATTATTCGGTAGATGTTGATGCCCACAGCTACACTGTGTTTGACTTACTTTTCCTTGCTCATATCGAAAAGGCGAAGCTGTTCCAATCTGTTTTGGTAATGATTGGATCGATGTAATACGAAAAGATTGCTTTTTCTTTAAGCCTTTCAGACCTTGAGTAATCCAATAAATCCCTAACAACACTAATAAAATTAGAGCGCTACGTTCCAGCCATAACTGGCTAAGTTTAAAATATTTAGAGGATAGATTAAGTATCACCACCACAATGGAGGTTGCAGCGACTGCGACAAAACCTTGCATGAGAGAGGAAAGCAAGCTTAAACGTACGCTGGTCTTAAGTTGGCTTTCGTGCGTAGAAAGATAACTAGCGATAATAAATTTGCCATGCCCAGGCCCTAATGCATGTAATACACCATAAGAAAAGGCGGCAAAAATCAACCACAATCCTGCTGTTGATGAATGTGCTTGAATCTGATGTAGATTTTCAGAAATCAACTGATTAAAGGCTTTTTGCCAATCAGCAACTTGCACAAACAGCCAAGGTAATAATGCGAAGATAATCGCTAATAAACCAATAAAAAGTGCGGTCAGTTTTAACTTCATTTTATTCACACTTAATTTTTACTTTCTGCGCAAACAATACACCAAGGGAATCATCTTCATTTTTTTGCGATTTATCCAATGATGATGCGTAAGATTGAATTTTTTCATCGACATTAGGTTCCAGCACCTCGCCTTTGCAATTTGCAGGAAGTGATGAAAAATCAACCGCTCTTTTGCCTGGTTCTGCATACCGCATTGCCACATAATAAGTGCGATCATAAGTCATTAGCGTAAATTCATTATTTTGCAAGGCCTGTGGTTGAGCTAAAAGAAAATCAAAATAATATTCCACCTCATTCCCTTTCACACGCATACCGTAATTTTCAGGGTGTTTTGTGTATTTAATTTTATGATTTTCTTTGTCAAAGACATAACTAAAGTAATGTTCATTCACAACGTTTGCCATGACATCATCAACTAATTTCTGTTGGGCTGCCTTATCCCCTTTTGCCTGTTTCACATCATACAAGACAGCTGAAGAACTGGCTTCATCAAGTAACCACTGCGTCGAGAAACCAATTAATTGATTATCTTTCACTAAGGGTTTCGTTTGCATATCGATGAATGCGTGGGGATGCGCTAGTGCTGAAAAAGGCGAAATCAGCAATAATCCAAGAGGTAATTTTTTAAACATAAATAAGAAAAAAGAGTGGCTAAATGATTGAATAGACAGATTTTATCACAAGCAGTTCCCAATCAAAATCGAATAAAAATCAGTCTAAAAGTAAAAAATCCTATGATTTTATTGATTTTTATCAAAAAATGATTCATTCGCATTTCCCTTATAACTGAAATTTATGTACTATCTGTTTCGTCAAGTGATTGCTTGATATTCATAAAGTTCCTAAATAAAATAATCATAAATATAGCTAAACTACTTTCCTACCACCCTGTATGGGTGGTTTTTTTTGCCTTTCAAATAGCTTATTCCCTAAACATCAAGTAAAATAACCGCACTTTTATTCATAACATCGAGAAAATTATGTCAACGCAATTTGTATATACGATGCACCGTGTCGGCAAAGTGGTGCCGCCGAAGCGTCATATTTTGAAAGATATTTCTTTAAGCTTCTTCCCGGGGGCCAAAATCGGGGTGCTCGGTTTAAATGGTGCGGGTAAATCAACCCTTTTACGCATTATGGCGGGCGTGGATAAAGAGTTCGAAGGTGAAGCGCGTCCACAACCGGGTATTAAGATCGGTTATCTTCCACAGGAACCAAAACTTGATCCGCAACAAACTGTGCGTGAAGCGGTAGAAGAAGCCGTTTCTGAAGTAAAAAATGCACTGACTCGTTTAGATGAAGTTTATGCACTTTATGCCGATCCTGATGCGGATTTCGATAAACTAGCCGCAGAACAAGCAAACCTTGAAGCGATTATTCAAGCACACGATGGACATAATTTAGATAACCAATTAGAGCGTGCTGCAGATGCATTACGTTTACCGGATTGGGATGCAAAAATTGAGCATTTATCTGGTGGTGAACGTCGTCGTGTGGCGCTTTGTCGTTTATTGCTCGAAAAACCAGACATGCTCTTATTAGACGAACCAACCAACCACTTAGATGCGGAATCTGTGGCATGGTTAGAACGCTTCTTACATGACTACGAAGGTACTGTTGTGGCAATTACCCACGACCGTTACTTCTTAGATAACGTAGCAGGTTGGATCTTAGAGCTTGACCGTGGTGAAGGTATTCCTTGGGAAGGTAACTACTCTTCTTGGTTAGAGCAAAAAGAGAAACG
>CAKQTN010000009.1:0-26136 GCA_934276625.1 uncultured Haemophilus sp. | reverse complement strand
TCTTTTGGGCTGTTTGGCATAAAGGTGGATTCAGTACAATGAGGGAATAAATGCCACTCAGAAGTGCGGTCAGATTTTGCAATATTTTTCACCGCACTTTGTAATGCGTTACTTTCTAATTGATTGGTCAGCCATTCATGCGCTGTGAGTACATGGAAATCACCGCGAGAATCACCTAATGCTTCTTTATATTCATCACGATAAGAAAGCACAATCGCTGGATCTACACCGACCAAAGGCACATTTAATTTGGCGACGCGATTTAAAAACTCCGCTTGTGTTTTCGCTGTTTTACTAAAGCGAGTTAAAAAACCTTTAATATGCATGGCTTTGCCATTCGGTTTAAAAGGCAGAAGGATTGGATTGAATCCTAATTTTTGCGTGAGAGCCACGAAATCCCGTACTACTTTGGCATCGTAATAAGAGGTGTAAGGATCTTGTACGATAAAGAGCATATTGGCTTTTTCGGCGGTGCTAAGAGCTTCCAATTCTTCTAATTTTTTGCCTTGATAGCCAATTTCCACTAATTGCTGTTGGAGGTTTGGCTGTGAAAGGAGAGGCAAATCAGTCATACCCAGTGTTTTTTCAACCAAGCTTTGTGTGACTTTGAGCTTGGTGAAATAATTGAATAATGCCGGTTGTTTCGCCATATAAGGTGCAGCAACTTCTAAATTCGCCACAAGATGATCTTTGACTGGGCGTAAATAACGACTGTGGTAAAAATGGAAAAATTTTGCACGGAAACTTGGTACGTCAATTTTAATCGGGCATTGGCTTGCACAGGCTTTACAAGCCAGACAAGTATCCATTGCCGCTTTTACTTCATGTGAGAAGTCATATTCACCCCGCCATTTCTGCACGCTATTGCGGAAACGTTCCACAAGTGCGGTCAGTTTCACTTGTGTTTTATGAAAATCTAATTGCTCAGGTGATACGTTTTCATTGGCCATTAAGCGCAACCACTCACGCACCATAGCGGCTCGCCCTTTTGGCGAGAACACGCGATTTTTACTCACTTTCATGGAAGGACACATAATGCTGTGTTCATCAAAGTTAAAGCAAAGCCCGTTACCGTTACAGTTCATCGCGCCTTTGAATTCGTCTCGCATCTGAATCGGGATTTGGCGATCATTGTCCGCACGCATCGGCGAGAGAATTGAATAGAGCTCCGCATCGCTATTAAGTGGCGTACAGATTTTACCTGGATTGAGACGATTGTTTGGGTCAAATAAGAACTTCACATAACGCAATTCTTGCCAAAGTTCGGGAGTAAAGAATTTCTCCCCATAATGAGAGCGTACGCCTTTACCGTGTTCCCCCCACAGCAAACCGCCGTATTTCACGGTGAGTTCTGCCACTTCATCTGAAATTTGTTTAAAGAGTTTGATTTGTTCTTTATCACATAGGTCTAAAGCGGGCCGAACGTGCAATACGCCGGCATCAACATGGCCAAACATCCCATATTGCAGATTGTGGCTATCTAATAAGGCTCTAAACTCTGCAATGTAATCCGCAAGATGTTCTGGTGGCACACAGGTATCTTCCACAAAAGGAATCGGTTTGGCAGCGCCTTTCGCATTCCCCAATAGCCCCACCGCTTTTTTACGCATGGCGTAAATACGTTCAATAGAAGGCAAGTCAGAACAAAGTTGATAGCCGATAATATGATCTTTGCCTTGTGCAATTTTTTCATCTAATTGCTGACAAAGTGCGGTCACTTGGCTGTCGATTTTGGCTTGATTGTTGCCCGCATATTCCACAATGTTTAAACCCAGAATTGGATTTTGTTCTTCTTCTGTTAAAAGTTCTTTTACCGAATGCCAAATAATATCTTGCTTAGCTAGGTTCAGCACTTTGGAATCGACGGTTTCAACGGAAAGAGCATTAGCTTTCACCATAAAAGGCGCATTGCGAAGTGCTGCATCAAATGAACTGTACTTCACATTAATTAAGGTACGATATTTAGGAATCGGCAATAAATTGAGTTTAGCTTCGCAGATAAACGCAAGTGAACCTTCTGACCCTGTTAAAATTCGGGTGAGATTAAATTCACTTTCATCTTTATTAAAGACATTCTTAAGATCGTAACCGGTGAGAAAGCGATTGAGTTGTGGTAAATCTTGAATGATTGAGGCGCGCTTTTCTTTACAACGTTGGAAAATCGTTTGATGTAGTGTTTTTCCATTTTCTGCTAGTGGATAGTTTTCTAAAACATCGTCGGATTTGACCGCACTTGTATCTAATATTTCACCATTCATCAAAACAGAACGTAATGCTAAAACGTGATCAGAGGTTTTTCCGTATTGCAGTGAGCCTTGACCAGATGCATCGGTATTAATCATGCCGCCTAAGGTCGCACGATTGCTAGTGGAGAGCTCTGGTGCAAAGAATAATCCGTGAGGTTTTAAAAATTGGTTGAGTTGGTCTTTTACTACGCCCGCCTGCACGCGAACCCAACGTTCTTCTATATTAAGCTCTAAAATGCTCGTCATGTGGCGAGAGAGATCGACAATAATGTTGTTATTTATAGATTGTCCATTGGTACCCGTGCCGCCACCGCGAGGTGTAAAGGTTAGATGAAGATATTTCTCTTTATTGGCTAATTTGGTGATACGTACTACATCGGCAACAGATTTAGGGAATAAAATAGCCTGAGGAAGCTGCTGATAGACGCTGTTATCTGTCGCAAGACTTAAGCGGTCAGCATAATTTGAGGCAATATCACCTTCAAAATGCTGCTTTTGGAGTTCACTAAGATAATCACTTACCACGTTATTAAGTTGTGGCACATTAGAAAGACGGGGCAACATAAAATCACTCACCTATATAATAGAGAAGAAAGTGAATTTGATGATATATGAAGCTCAAAAAAAAGTCGATTTCAACAAAAGATATTTTTTGTTAGAATAGAAATCGGGTTAAAAAGTAACCCGATTTTTGTGAACAAATGTTCATTTTAGGGGTTGTTTGTCTATAAAATAACCAAAAAGGGCAAAAAAAGTTTGATCTTTGGTGTTTTTATAGGATAATAACCATACTTTTGAACGTTCCTTTGGCTATGGCAAAGGAATTGAATTTGTCAAAAGGATAAGTTAGGGCAAATTCAAAACCCTAGTTAAGCAACGTTTAGAGTGTTTCTTTTTTATAAAGTTCACAATAAACAAGGAAACTTTTCTTATTAATAACGATGACTAAATAGAGGACATCAAAATGAAAAAAACTGCAATCGCATTAGTCGTTGCTGGTTTAGCAGCAGCTTCAGTAGCTCAAGCAGCTCCACAAGAAAATACTTTCTATGCAGGTGCTAAAGTTGGTCAAGCATCTTTTCATGATGGTATCAAAGACAACTTAGGTTCTTATCACCGTAACTCTGTTACTTACGGTGTGTTTGGTGGTTACCAAATCTTAAACCGTGATAACTTAGGTTTAGCGGTAGAATTAGGCTATGATGACTTTGGTCGTGTTAAAGGTCGTGATTTAGGTAAAACTGACTTCAAACACACTAACCACGGTGCTCACTTAAGCTTTAAAGGTAGCTACAATCTTGGTGGTTTAACTTCTGCTTTAGAAGGCTTAGATGTTTATGGTCGTGCAGGCGTAGCATTAGTTCGTTCAGACTACAAATTCTATGATGTAACAAACGGTGGTGCTCGTATCCACGATGCTGGTCGTCATAGTTTACGTACTTCTGGTATGTTCGCAGCAGGTGTTGAATATGCATTACCATCATTACCAGAGTTAGCATTACGTTTAGAATATCAATGGTTAACTCGCGTGGGTAAATTACGTACTGAAGATCGTCCAAATAGCTCAGTAGACTACAACCCATGGATCGGTTCTATCAACGCTGGTTTATCTTACCGTTTCGGTCAAGGTGCTGCTCCAGTTGTTGCACCTGAAGTTGTAAGCAAAACTTTCAACTTAAGCTCTGATGTAACTTTCGCTTTCGGTAAAGCTAACTTAAAACCACAAGCTAAAGCAACTTTAGACGGTATCTACGGTGAAATCGCTCAAGTTAACAACGCTAACGTAGCTGTTGCTGGTTATACAGACCGTATCGGTAAAGATGCACCAAACGTGAAATTATCACAACGTCGTGCAGACTCTGTAGCTAACTACTTAGTAGCTAAAGGTGTTCCAGCTCAAAGCATCTCTGCAGTTGGTCACGGTAAAGCTAACCCAGTTACAGGTTCTACTTGTGACGCGGTTAAAGGTCGTAAAGCGCTTATCGCTTGTTTAGCACCAGACCGTCGTGTTGAAATCGCAGTTAACGGTACTAAATAATTTTATTTAGTTATCCATTAACGGATTAACATTAGAAGACCTAAACTTCGGTTTAGGTCTTTTCTTATATAAATTAAACCTATAATTGAAGGAATTTTTGAATGAAAAAGTGGATTATCTTGATTATTATCGCCGTTGCTGCAGGTTTTGGCTTAATGTCTAGCTACAATGGCTTAGTAAAAGCAGAAACTGAAATTGATTCTGTTTGGGCAAATGTTGAATCATCTTATCAACGTCGTGCAGATTTAATTCCAAACTTAGTGAATACTGTGAAAGGTCAAGCTAACTTTGAACAACAAACATTAACCAATGTAATCGAAGCTCGCGCAAAAGCGACACAAACTAAAATTGATCCGTCTAATTTAACGGAAGAACAATTAAACGAATTCCAACAAAACCAAAATCAAGTAGGTTCAGCATTATCTCGCTTACTTGTTACTGTAGAACAATACCCACAATTAAAAGCGAATGAAGGTTTTATGAACTTACAAGCGCAACTTGAAGGTACAGAAAACCGTATCAATGTCGCTCGTAATAAATTTAATGAAGCTGCACGTATTTATAATGAAAAAGTACGTCAATTCCCAACTAAATTAGCGGCAATGATTTTTGGTTTTAAAGCTAAACCTTACTTTAAATCATCTACAGGCGCTGAAAACGCACCGACTGTAAACTTTAATTAAGGTTTATCTATGCCATTCTTTTCCAGAATTCCGGTAGATAAAAAGCAAATCGAGGCGGCGATTAGTCGCCTCGAAAGCTTAAGTTCGGCTGAGTTACGTGTTTATATTGAACGCAAAGTACCAAAAGCTTCAGCACAACTGTCTGCAATGGAACGTGCTTTAGAAGTGTTTGATGAACTGGAAATGCATAAAACAGCGGCACAAAATGCCGTGTTGATTTATGTGGGATATAAAAATCATCTCTGTGCAATCGTAGGTGATAAAGGCATTCATCAATTTGTTGATGTAGCTTATTGGCAGTTACAATGTGATTTAATGATTGAACAGTTTAAACAAAAAGCTTATACACAAGGCATTGTCGATGCGATTGATCGTATCAGTGATATTTTATCTCGCCATTTCCCTATTCAGCCTGATGATGTGAATGAATTATCTAATGAGGTAATTATTAATGGCTAAGCTTTTATCTTTTATGAAAAGTGCGGTTGTTTTTAGCCTTGTTTTTTTTGCTCAAATGGTTGTTGCGGCAGAATTTCCGCCTGCACCAAATCCTTTCCATTACATAAACGATTACACCAACACACTTTCATCAGAACATAAGCAAATTTTAGAAAATAAACTGATTGCTTATAGTAAAGAAACGAGTTCACAAATCGCTGTTGTTTTGGTTCCGACAACCGGTGAATATGAAATCGCTGATTATACCTTTGCTTTAGGTGATAAATGGGGCATTGGACGACAAAATCTGAACAATGGCGTGTTGATGCTGATTGCGAAAAATGATCGCAAAGTCTTTATTGCAACAGGGCAAGGTTTAGAAGGCGTATTGCCCGATGCTTTTTTATCGCAAGTCATCCGTTCGGCAATTTTGCCACAATTTAAACAAGGCCAATATGCGCAAGGTATTAATGACGGCTTAAACCAAATTATTGCGGCAAGTAAAGGCGAGTTTGATGCGGCACAAGTTGAAGAAGATGCGTTCGATAAGTACATCCCATTCTTAATGGTATTGGCGTTTATTGCTATTGTATTATTTGGTGAATTCCAATATCACAAAGATGAAGTCTATATCAGCCCGAATCAACGTGACCAACTGAATAAAATCATTCGTCAAAGTACGATTTCTCGTCGCCGTGGTGGCGGTTCCGGTTTCGGAGGCGGATTTGGTGGAGGCTTCGGTGGCGGTGGTTCTTCCGGTGGTGGCTTCGGCGGCGGTGGCTTCGGCGGCGGTGGAGCAGGTGGAAGTTGGTAAGACCAAGTCTTTCACTCAGGTTCTATCTTATGCTAGAATAGCGCCCTATTCAGACTTATTTGAACAAGGAACATTATGGAAACGTTAGACAAAATCAAAAAACAAATCGCTGAAAACCCAATTTTAATTTACATGAAAGGTTCACCAAAATTACCTTCTTGTGGTTTCTCTGCGCGTGCATCTGAAGCATTAATGAATTGCAAAGTGCCTTTCGGCTATGTTGATATTCTTCAACACCCAGATATTCGCGCTGAATTGCCGGCTTATGCAAACTGGCCAACTTTCCCACAATTATGGGTAGAAGGTGAGTTAATTGGTGGTTGTGATATTATTTTAGAAATGTACCAAGCTGGCGAACTTCAAACTTTATTAAGCGAAGTAGCGGCTAAACATCAAGCTTAATTGACGATAGATTACAAGATAAACCTGCTTTTTAGCAGGTTTTCTTTTGCTCAAAAAATGATAAACCTGTTATAAAAATGTGATCAGATTAACATTTTTAAGTTAAATAACTTGTTGATAAAACTCCCTTACGTTAGACTACATCGCACTTAGTCGGGGTGCCAATATTAATGGCTGAGAAACACCCGTGAACCTGAAACAGATAATGCTGGCGTAGGAAACTAATCATCTCATTATGCTGTTTCGTTATGCAAAAATAAGGAGAACGCATAATGAACAAAACGCTTCCCATTTTGACCGCACTTTTCACCGCTTCCGCTTTCGCACAAGCTGCACCTCAAACATTAGATGTTTATACTTATGATTCATTTAGTGCTGATTGGAGTGCAGGACCAAAAGTTAAAGCGGCTTTTGAAAAACAATTCCCGCAATGTAAGCTGAATTATGTAGCTTTTGACAATAATGGCACTTTGTTTAACCGTGTTCGTCTAGAAGGTAAAAAAATTAAGGCGGATGTCGTGCTCGGTTTAGATAGTTATCAAATTGAGGATGCACAAAAACTCAATATTTTTGAGCCAAATAAAGTGGATTTAAGCCAGTTACGTTTACCAATTAAATGGGAAAATTACACGTTCTTACCATTTGATTATGCGCAATATGCGTTTATTTATGATAAAAATAAACTGGCTAATCCACCAAAGAGCTTAAAAGAATTAGTTGAGCGTCAAGATCTTAAAGTGTTATATCAAGATCCACGTACAAGCAGTATTGGACGTGGTTTATTACTTTGGATGAATGTAGTTTATCCAGAAGCAGATGTCGCAAATGCCTGGAAGACCCTTTCTAAACATACGGTCACGGTCACCAAAGGTTGGACTGAGTCTTATGGGGCCTTCTTAAAAGGCGAAGGGGATGTGGTTTTAAGCGTCAATACTTCACCGATTTACCATATTCTTTCTGAACAAAAAGACAATTATGTGGCAACGGAATTTGCAGAGGGTAGCGTATTACAAGTTGAAGTGGCAGCAAAAGTCGCTAACCGTAATAATGCCTGTGCGGATGAATTTTTAGGCTTCCTACTTTCACCGCAAGCTCAAGCGGATATTGCTAAAAATAATGTCATGTTACCCGTGGTAGATACCAATATCGAAAGTCATATTGATGCACTTAATTCTCGCGCAAAATCAATGCGTATTTTAGATACCAGTACGGTGACAAGTGAGCAGCTTAAAGGCTGGATCAATCAATGGCAAAAAGCCTTATCTAAATAGTATTAATGAGCTTATTGCAACATCCGCATTTTCGTCCTCGCCATTATTTGGGCGGAAGTGCGGTCATTTTTTTCATTGTTTTACTCTATGGATTTTCCCTTTCTGCGGTTTTTTCAGTAGGAAGTGATTATGCCTTATCTGATTTTTTAAAAGACGATTATCTGCATCAAGTCATTACCTTTAGTGTCGGGCAGGCATTCTTATCAGCCTTGCTTTCTAGCGTAATTGGAACTTTATTTGCGCGTGCTTTTTTCTATTTAGATTTCAAAGGCAAATCGCTCATTTTACGCATTTTTTCCCTCACCTTTGTTTTGCCGGCATTACTGGCTATTTTCGGTCTAATTGGTATTTATGGCACGGCCGGTTGGCTAACACAACTGCTGCAAACCCTAGGTATTTCATGGAAACCATCCATTTATGGTTTAAGCGGCATTCTCATTGCCCATTTATTTTTTAATATTCCCTTAGCTGCCCGAATGAGTTTACAGGCTTTGCAAAGTGTACCGACCGAACAGCATCAACTCGCGGCACAATTGAATATCAAAGGTTTCACATTTTTCCGTTTAATTGAATGGCCTTATTTGAAAAGCCAAATCGTGTCAGCCTTTGTATTGATTTTTATGCTGTGCTTCACCAGTTTTACGATTGTCTTGGCACTGGGTGGCGGGCCACAAAATAGCACGCTAGAAGTTGCGATTTATCAAGCCATTTTCTTTGAATTTGATTTACCCAAAGCCGCACTTTTTGCACTTGTACAATTTGCGTTTTGTTTTGCGTTATTTTCACTTTCACAATATTGGGCGAAAGCACCTGAAACACAGATTTCACAACGTTATCGATGGGTTTTACCTGTTTCAAGTGCGGTCAAATTTGGACATGTTTTTGTCTTATTCTCTGTGTGCTTATTTATTTTAAGCCCCTTATTCAATATTGTTTTCCAAGGTTTGTCTGCTACCCAATTATTTGGCTATTGGCAAAACCCACAATTATGGAAAGCACTTGCTTATTCATTAACCATGGCTCCGACAGCCGGGATTTTATCGGTATTATTTGGATTCTTCTTATTGTTACTCTCCCGTCAGCTACAATGGCTATATCATCCCAAATTAGCTCACTTAATTTTAACGGGGGGCATGATGATTTTAGCCATTCCGACGATTGTCTTAGCAGTTGGCTTATTCCTTTGGTTGCAAGATATTGATTTTTCAGCAGGGCATTTGTTTGTTGTGGTATCTGTTTGTAACGCCTTGGCTGCCTTGCCATTTGTTATCAAAATTCTCAATACACCAATGAATCAATCGATGCAATATTATGAAAAACTCTGTTTATCGCTGAATATTACAGGCTGGCAGCGTTTTCGTTTAATTGAATATCCGCTACTAAAAGCACCGTTGAAATATGCCTTGGCGCTTGCGACAACTTTATCACTCGGCGATTTTACAGCGATAGCCTTATTTGGTAGCCCTGATTTTACTTCTTTGCCTCATTTGCTTTATCAACAAATCGGGCAATATCGAAGCCAAGAAGCGGCAGTGACGGCATTGATTTTATTGGGCTTATGTTTAGGTTTATTTATGTTCATTGAAGGGCAGAAGGAACAACATGATTAAATTAAATAATGTAGTCTTCAATTATCAATCCATGCCAATGGTATTTGATTTACATATTCAAGCCCAGGAAAAAATCGCCATCATTGGTGAAAGTGGTGCAGGAAAAAGTACCTTGCTGAATTTAATTGCCGGCTTTGAATATGCTGATAGTGGCGAGATTTGGCTCAGTGGTGAAAACCATACTAAAACGGCACCTTTTGAACGCCCTGTTTCCATGCTATTTCAGGAAAATAATCTCTTTACTCATCTTTCCGTAGAAGATAATGTCGCCTTAGGTTTAAAACCGAATTTAGCCTTAAATGCAGAAGAAAAAGCCCTTGTAGAACAAGCTGCTAGAGCAGTTAATTTACAGGATTTTTTAACGAGAAAACCGACCGCACTTTCAGGTGGACAAAAACAGCGAGTGGCATTAGCGCGCTGTTTGCTACGAGATAAACCCATTTTATTATTGGATGAGCCTTTTTCCGCACTTGATCCTAAATTACGCATTGAAATGCAGGATTTAATGGATCAATTATGTGAAGAGAAAAAACTCACCATGTTACTGGTGACACATCAACCCAAAGAAATTGAACGGCATATTGATCGAGTGATTGAAATTCATCAAGGAAAAGTGATCTGATCTCTTTTTATCATATTGCAGAGTAATATGCTCAACTTAATAAAAGCTAAGTAGCTTAAACGAGGAAAATATAATGACCACAACAAATGTAGTACAGCTTTCATCTATTACGCCCCATCCATCAGTAGAATATTGGTCAGTTTGTAAAGTAGAAGCGCTATTTGAGACACCTTTTTTAGAATTAGTCTATCGTGCGGCTCAAGTGCATCGAGAGCATTTCAACCCTGGCGCAATACAGTTGTCGACGTTGATGTCGATTAAAACGGGTGGCTGTCCGGAGGATTGTGGTTATTGTCCTCAATCTGCACGTTATCAAACAGGTGTACAAAATCAGCAGATCTTGGATATTGATGAAATTGTCGAAAAAGCCAAAATTGCTAAAGCACGTGGTGCAGGACGTTTTTGTATGGGCGCGGCATGGCGTGGTCCTAAGCCTAAAGATATGGAAAAAGTGACGGCGATTATTCGTGCGGTAAAAGATATTGGCTTAGAAACTTGCGGTACTTTTGGCTTACTACAAGATGGTATGGCGGAAGAGCTAAAAGATGCAGGATTGGATTATTACAATCACAATCTAGATACCGCGCCAGAGAATTATCACAATGTCATTGGTACACGCCGTTTTGATGATCGTTTAAGTACATTAGGAAAAGTGCGTCATGCCGGTTTAAAAGTTTGCTGTGGTGGTATTGTGGGGATGAATGAAACCCGTAAAGAGCGAGCAGGCCTTATTGCAAGTTTGGCAAATCTTGATCCTCAGCCAGAGTCAGTGCCAATTAACCAATTAGTGAAAGTGGAAGGTACACCAATGGCTGATGCAGCTGATTTAGATTGGACAGAGTTTGTTCGCACCATTGCTGTGGCGCGTATTACCATGCCAAAAAGTTATGTTCGCCTTTCTGCAGGTCGTCAAGGTATGAGTGAAGAAATGCAAGCCATGTGTTTTATGGCGGGAGCGAACTCTATTTTCTATGGGGATAAATTGTTAGTGACAGGCAACCCAGAAGAAGATGGCGATCAACTTCTTATGGCAAAATTAGATCTAGAGCCGGAAACGGAAGAAAATAGAAAGCCACTCGACAGAAATTAGTCATAAAAAAAGTGCGGTGAATCTACCGCACTTTTTGTTAAGACTTACTTCACTTGTTCGGTTAAGCAAGGCTGAATTTTATTTAGCATTTCTTTTAAAATACGCGCTGGAGCAGCCACAATATTGCCTGAGCGTAAATAGCCGTGACCCGCATTGAAATCACACACTAAACCGCCGGCTTCACGTACGATTAAATCACCTGCTGCGCAATCCCAAGGTTTTAAGCCCATTTCGAAATAACCGTCAACGCGATTAGAAGCCACATAGCAAAGGTCTAATGCGGCAGAACCCGTACGACGGAAATCTGCAGCTTCATCAATTAAGTTATTCATGATAGCAAATTGAGTTGGCATCAAGCTTGGTTGTTTGAATGGGAAACCGGTGGCTAAAATTGCCCCGTTAAGTTCATTTTGGCTATCTACACGTAAACGCACTTCATTTAATTTTGCGCCTTCACCACGCACCGCCGTGAATAATTCATTACGAATAGGATCGTAAACCACACCCACTTCGGTACGGTTTTTTACACGGATAGCAATAGAAACGGAGAAATGTGGCAAACCTTTTACGAAGTTGGTTGTGCCATCTAGTGGATCAATTACCCATTGAATATCACTGTCTTTGCCTTCTAATGCACCACGTTCTTCACTGATAATTGTATGATCAGGATAAGATTTTTGAATGATTTCAATGATCTCAGCTTCAGCGGCTTTATCGACGCTGGTCACATAATCATTAATACCTTTTTTACTTGTTTGGATGTCATCACGGCGCTCATAGTTTTTAGCAATCACGTTGCCCGCTCTTCGTGCCGCACGAATAGCGATATTTAACATTGGATTCATATTTCCACCAGATTTTAAAGAACAGATAAATAGGTGGCCTATTATAAGGGAGTTTTAGTAAATAGCCAGTTGAAAATGTTTAATTCACGGTTTTTCCCGTTTTTTAAAGCAAATTTGCGATCAGTATCGCAAAAATAAAGTATCAAATTTGGCTTTCTTCTGAAGGACTTTTAAAGTGAGGTCAAAAAAGAAGGCATTTTATGTATAAAGGGATAACCTTATTAGAAACCTTGATTGCATTATTTATTTTAAGCGTAACGTTGGCGTTTGCATTGCCTAAATGGCAGAAAAACGATCCCAAATATTTTCTCGAAAAAGAGCAACAACGGCTTTATTTTTTCTTACGTAATATCCAAGCGAGGGCAGAAAACTCATCAGCGATTTGGTTTATTTTGGCCAATCAAGATAGGGCAAATCAACGTTGGTGTATCACAGCTCAAGTAAAAAGTGATCATTTTTGTGATTGTTTTCATCCCCAGAATTGTCCTAAAAACCTTTATGCGCATTTTTACTATCCTTATTTTGAAGGAAAAACGATGCTGATAGGCCCTAAATTATATCCATCTGAAGTGGCGGTGAAATTTAATGGGGCCAGAAATACCATGGAAACAAATTGTTTTATGTTACAGGCGGAAGAGCATCGTACATTGTTCTCTTTTTTCAATGTCGGCAGCATTAAATTAAAGTCTGATCAAGCGGCGAGTGCATGTACAAGATGAAACCATTAAAAGGCGAAACATTGGTGAGTTTGTTGATTTCACTTGGCTTATCCGCTTTATTGTTGCTATTGGTTGCACAGTTTTATGCCCAAACTCAACAGCAAAATCAGCGTTTAATGTTACAACTCAAATTACAAGCGGAATTACAACGCACAATTCAACTCATCGGAAAAGATCTGCGTCGCGTAGGTTTTCGAGCCGCAAACCAAAAACTCATTGAAGATAATCTGGCTTTATTTGAATTAGACGAAAAGGGCACTGCAATAACCATTGCTCAAGCAGACAATGCACCATCAAATAGCTGTGCCTTATTTTTTTATGATTTGAATAGTAATGGTTGTATTGGTGAAAAATACACAAAAAACACCTGCGTAAATGGCGTTAAAAATGTGGCAAAACATATCGAAAAGGAGCTATTTGGTTACAAACTTAGCGGCAAAATGATCGAAACCAAACAAACTTATAAAAATGCGGTAAATGCGGATTGTCGTTCAGCAGAATGTCAGCGTGCTTTAACCCAATCTACTTGTAACGCTGGTGGTGGATGGACAGATTTATTGGATGAAAAAGAGTTTGAGATTTCTCAATTACGTTTTGATTGGTTAAAGGCGGGGAAAGGGATTGAAATTAAACTCGCAGGGCATCTTGCAGCACATAAGCATATTCAATATGAAACTTCGCTTGTGGTGCCTTTATTAAATCAAGAAGAATGATCATGAAAAAAGGGATGGTGACACTGACGGCACTGATTTTACTTTCGGGCTTATTGGCGCTGATCTTATTATTTGATGAACAGATCTTTGCGTTTTTTCGAGCTCAAATGAGTCAGCGAAAATATTATGTAGAACAGAGCCTTCCTCTACAGAAAATCAGTCAGCAGCAACAAACACACATTTGCCAAAACTTGCCTTTAAATGGTGCTGAAAAAGTGAAACAAGTCTTTTTCGAGTCTTCAGGGGCAGAGGATAAAGTGGCCTATTCTGTTTGGTGTAAACGTGCAGAGTTATTTAAGAAATCGCCCACAAAAGGCATTAATGAAAATATGCTGCGAGATTTTATTTCCAGCGAAAAACAAGCTGATTTTCAACCGCACTTTGTGAAAGTAGATACTACTTTAACTGCTCAAAAAACACTACAAGTGTATTGGATAACGCAAAGCCAATTAGAAATTAAAGGGAATGTGAGTGGTATTCTGCTAGCAGAAGAAAATTTAACCTTAACTGGCAAAGGGCGAATTAGCGGTGCAGTGATTACTGGAGGCTCACTTAAGTTGGAGGGAGACGTGACGGTAGCTTACGGTAAAGCCGTGGTGACAAAACTCGTACAAGAATATAGCCAATGGCGTTTGGTGGATAAAAGTTGGAGTGATTTAAGTGCGCAAGATCAAAGTGAATAAAGGCATGTCGTTAATGTCACTTTTATTGGCTTTATCGATTTTCAGCGGGTTATTTTTGATTTTTAACCGATGGACGACTGAGCAACGAAAAAGTGCGGTCAGAATTTTTCAAGAATTTCAGGCGATTCAAATTGCTGAAAATCAGGCTCAACGTCAGTTTTTAGGCTTGTCTTGTGAAAATAGCGTAGAACAAAATGGCATTCAATTTGCAATTCAATGCAGTCATCATCAAGTGAATATACGCTATCCTCAAGGTGAATTTTTATTGAAAACCGAGTAAAATAACGCATTGTTTTTGCTTTCAAAAGGGCGTTACTTTGTTCGTTACTTATTATTCAAACCAACCAGAAATTCAAAAGGATATTTTAGTTTCGCTGTTGGAAAATTTACCGCAACATGATCCGTTTCAATCTGACATTGTGTTGGTGCAAAGTCCAGGTATGGCACAATGGTTGCAAATGGAAATTGCTAAAAAACGCGGCGTTGCAGCGAATTTTCAATTCCCCATGCCTTCCAGCTTTATTTGGAAACTTTACGCCGATAATTTGCCGAATGTTTCCACGCAAAACCCTTTTGAAAAAGATTCAACGTTATGGCGATTAATGCGATTAATCCCTACTTTTTTACAGCAAAAAGAATTTGAACCATTAAAAAAATATTTAGCGTCTTCACCTGCATCAGAACAGCAAAAACTTTATCAATTAAGCCTAAAAGTTGCCGATTTATTTGACCAATATCTCGTCTATCGTCCCGAATGGATTGCTGCATGGGAGGAAAATAACGATGAAAAGATCTTGGCTCAAATTAATCAGCAAAAGCAGGGGCTTTCGGCATTAAATCCTACCTTTCTTTCTCAAATTAAAGGCAATATTCACTGGCAGGGAATTTTATGGCGAGCCTTGGTGGATGATGTCCAATGTGATTTTGGTGGAAAAGCAAAACATCGTGCTGCACTCAATCAACAATTTTTAGCATTATGTCGTGATCCAAATGCGACACTCAACTTACCAGAACGTATTTTTATTTTTGGTATTCCAGCATTGCCAACAGTTTATCTCAATATTTTCCAAGGTATTTCAGCTAAAACAGACGTGCATTTATTCTTCAATAATCCATGTCAAGAATATTGGGGCGATTTGCGAGATCTGAGTAAATCCTATTTATTAGAAAGACAGCGTTTCGTGCAAGAAACCAACGATGTGAAGCCTTTAATTTCAGCCGAGCAAGTGACATGGAAATCCACCGACCTTGATTACAGCAATCAACAAGAAGAATTGTTCAGCGGGAATCCGCTTTTAGCCTCTTGGGGAAAAATGGGACGGGATTTTCTCTATCAATTAGTGCGTGATGAAGAAAATATTCAAGCCATTTCCCGTGATTACTATGCAGAACTTCCCGAAAAAACACTGTTAGGGCAGCTCCAAAATCAAATTTTGACGTTGAGTCATGGTGCATTAAATGTCGCGAAAAATGACCGCTCTTTGGTCGTGAAATCTTGCCATAGCGCGATGCGAGAAGTTGAAGTGCTGCATGATTATTTGTTGGATTTATTCAATCAAAATCAGCATAAGCCAAAAGAAGAACAGATTACACCAAAAGATGTGGTGGTCATGGTGGCCGATGTTAACCAATATACGCCTTATATTCAGGCTGTCTTTGGTGCGAATAGTGCGGATGCACCTGTTATTCCGTTCTCAATTTCTGACAGTAAATTGTCTGAAAGTGATGTGATCGTGTCGAGCTATCTTTCCCTGTTAAATTTAAGAGAAAGTCAGTTTGGCGCGGAAGAAGTACTGGCGTTATTGGATATTCCGGCTATCCGTGAGCGTTTTAATATTGCCCTTGCAGATCTCGAGCAAATCCGTGAATGGGTGAAAGAGTCGGGTATTCGCTTTGGCCTGGAAAAACTGCAGAATACACTGAATTTTAATGCGTGGCAGGCTGGACTTGAACGTATGACCTTAGGTTATGCGATGCGTGAAGAGCAAGGCGTTTGGCAAGACAGTCTTGGACTTGATAGTAGCTATGGATTGAAAGGGCAGTTAGTTGGTGCGGTGAATCAATTTTTTACGACCTTAAATAAATGGCATCAAGATTTGCAAAAGACACACAATATTGAAAAATGGCGTGAAAAATTGACCGCACTTTTGACAGATTTTTTTGTGCAAAATGAAGAAACTGCGGATACCTTATTTTATATTCAAGATTGTATCAATGCCTTTGCCGATGATTTGCAGACCGTCAATTTTGAAGAAACCTTGCAAGCGGATGTGATTGCGGAAGTGATGTCTGCACGTTTAGAAGAAACGCCAAACAGTCTTCGTTTCTTAGCGGGGAAAGTGAATTTCTGCACACTTTTACCAATGCGTTCCATTCCTTTTAAAGTGGTGTGTTTGCTCGGAATGAATGAAGCGGATTACCCGCGCAGTCATACACCAAATAGTTTTGACTTAATGCAATATCATCATCAAAAAGGCGATCGTGTTCGTCGAGATGATGATCGTTATTTATTCCTTGAGGCTTTGCTCGCCGCAAGATCCCATTTTTATGTGAGTTATGTGGGCTCTTCAATTATTGATAATCAACCTAAAGAACCTTCAGTATTGGTGAGCCAGTTGGTTGATTATATTAATCATTATTCAGACAATGGCTTGAGAATTGAACAACATCCAATGACGGCATTTAGTCCAAGCAATTTCCAAAATGAAGGAGAAATTAACCGCTCTTTTGCGAAAAAATGGTTGCCGATTGCCCAATTCCAAGAACGAAAATGTCATGAATTTGTTGTGCCGATGGGCGAAAATCAAGAGCCAATAACGGAAATTGAACTCGATCGTTTTGTGAGTTTTGTTGAAAATCCAGTGAAATTCTTTTTTGAAAAGCAGCTTGGTGTGTATTTTAGAGATGAAGACGATCGCATTGAAGAAAGTGAAAACTTCACATTAAATGGCTTGGATCATTATCGCATTAGTAATGAGTTATTGCATTTAGAGGAAGCGCAATTTAACGATTATTTTGACAAACAGCGAGTGAAAGGCATCATGCCACGCGGCGAGTTTGCGGAAGTATGTGCGCAATCCATTCGTGCTGATGTATTGGCTTTTAAAGAGAAAATTAAGGATTATTCTTCACCACATAGTGAGAGTGTCGATTTTGTGGTGGAAACGGCACAAGGCAATATTCGTTTGTTTGGCTATATGGAGCCGTTATTTGGTGATGAAAATCAGATAATCGAATGGCGATTTGCAAAATATAAGGATCGTTATCGCATTCGCCCATGGCTTTATTATCTCATTCAACTGGTGACAAAAGAGAACGCACTGCCACCACGCATTATCGCTAAAGATAAGGATTTAACATTAAAAACAATAGAAAAATCAACCGCACTTGAGAAACTGAAAATGTATGTCGAGGCTTATTTACAAAGCCAGCAACAAATTCAGCTCATTCCAACGGAAAATATATCGAAGTTTATTGAAAAAGATGAAAGTGCGGTCAATTTTGACAATGTTTTAACAAATATCGAATCCCTAGCGAAAGATGATAACTATGGTTATAGAAAAGCCGATCCTTATTGGGCGAGGGTGTGGGGGCAAACAGAACAATTTAAATCGCAGGATGGTCTTTTGCAGTTGGTGAAACAAACCACATCTTGGTTTGGAGAAATGTTGTCTTAAAGCGGATCTTCAGATCGAAAAGATCCTGGATTTTTGATAAGATACTGACTTAAGAATCATTTTGAAAAGGAGCTAAAATGCGTTGTCCGTTTTGTTCAACTGAAGAAACTAAGGTAATTGACAGCCGTTTGGTTTCTGATGGGTATCAAGTGCGTCGTCGTCGGGAATGCGGGAATTGTCATGAACGCTTTACCACCTTTGAAACAGCAGAATTAGTGGTGCCAAAAATTATTAAAAATGATGGGTCACGCGAGCCGTTTAATGAAGATAAATTGCGTAGCGGTATTCAACATGCGTTAGAAAAACGTCCTGTAAGTTCGGATGATGTGGAAAAAGCCATTAGCCATATTATCATCCAATTACGTGCTACGGGTGAGCGCGAAGTGCCAAGTCATCTCGTGGGTAAATTAGCCATGAATGAGCTGAAAGAATTAGATAAAGTGGCGTATATCCGTTTTGCATCCGTTTACCTGAGCTTTGATAATATCAATGAATTCACCAAAGAAATTGAAAACTTAAAGGATTAATATGAGTGACACCTTTTCCCCTGATGACGTGAAATTTATGCAACTGGCTCTTGAGCTTGCGGCAAAAGGGCAGTACACCACCGCGCCAAATCCATCCGTAGGATGTGTGTTAGTTAAGAACGGTGAAATTGTCGGGAAAGGGTTTCATTTTAAAGCGGGTCAGCCTCATGCAGAGCGAATGGCGTTGGCCGATGCCGGTGAGAAAGCGAAAGGCGCAACCGCTTATGTGACGCTTGAACCTTGTTCTCATTATGGACGCACACCGCCTTGTGCATTAGGTTTAATTGAAGCGGGGGTCAGTCGAGTTGTTGCCGCCATGGCAGATCCTAATCCGCAAGTAGCAGGCAAGGGCCTGAAAATGCTAGCTGATGCAGGCATTCAAAGTGCGGTCAATTTATTGAATGAACAAGCTGAAGCCTTAAATAAAGGTTTTCTCAAACGTATGCGAACCGGTAAGCCTTATGTGCAGCTGAAATTAGCCATGAGTTTAGATGGACGAACAGCCATGGCGAGCGGTGAAAGCAAATGGATTACAGGTGATGCAGCTCGTGCGGATGTACAAAAAATGAGAGCTAAAGCGACCGCACTTTTATCTACAAGTGCTACCGTGTTAGCCGATGATCCAAGCTTGAATGTGCGTTGGAATCAATTCCCTGATGATTTAAAAGCGGAATATGCTGAAGAAACCGTGCGTCAGCCTATTCGCATAATCTTAGATTCTAAAAATCGAGTTCAACCAAGCCATCAATTATTCCATACCCATTCGCCAGTTTGGCTTGTGGGTTCAATTCCACGAGATATGTCTGTATTCCCTGATTTCTGTGAGCAAATGGTACTGCCAGAAAACTATGATTTTGATCTATTGATGACAGAATTAGGTAAGCGACAAGTGAATTCAGTTTGGGTTGAAGCGGGTGCTAATTTAGCGGGTAGCTTGATTGAACAACATGCTGTAGATGAATTAATCATTTATGTCGCCCCAAAACTCTTGGGGGATAAAGCTCGAGGATTATGCCAACTCCCGCATTTGGAAAAACTTGCGGATGCCCCATTGTGGCAACTGCAAGAATGTGAAAGAATTGGGGATGATTTAAAGCTCAGTTATTTACCTAACTTATTAATAAAAGAATAAAAAATGTTTAAAAAACTTTTCCACTCCGCCCTTTGGGGGCTTGCTGCGGCAGGTGTTATTTTATTTGCCGTTCCTAAGCTCAATAACAGCAGCCTTTTCTCTGCTGATGATATCGTTTCGTTTAATAGTGCTGTGAGAATTGCTTCTCCTGCGGTCGTGAACGTCTACAACCGATCTTTTTCTTCTGCCAGCATTAATGATAGCGATCAATTACAGGTAAATAACTTAGGTTCTGGTGTGATTATGACGAAAGACGGTTATATTCTCACCAATAAACACGTTATCCAAAATGCCGATCAAATTGTAGTCGCACTGCAAAACGGCAATATTTATGAAGCGAATTTAATCGGTTCGGATAATTTAACGGATCTTGCGGTACTAAAAATTAAAGCAACCGATCTTTCCACGATTCCACAAAATAAAGAGCGCCAAGTACGTGTTGGTGATATTGCTCTGGCTATTGGTAACCCGTATAACCTCGGTCAAAGTGTATCCCAAGGGATTATCAGTGCGGTAGGGCGTAGTGCTGTAGGGGATTCTTTAGGTCGTCAAAACTTTATTCAAACCGATGCATCAATTAACCGTGGTAACTCTGGCGGTGCGTTGATTAACTCCGCGGGCGAATTAGTGGGGATCAGCACGTTAAGTATTGGTAAAACAGCCAATGAAATTGCAGAAGGGTTAAATTTTGCGATTCCAATCAGTATTGCAAACGATGTGTTGTATAAAATTATTCGCGATGGTCGTGTGATTCGTGGTTATTTTGGTGTTCAAAGTGAAATTTCTTCTAACTCAAACGGTGGTATTGTCATTACTGGCGTGACAGCCAATAGTCCCGCAGCAAAAGCAGGTATTCAAGTGGGGGATGTGATTTTACGTTTAAATAAACAAGATAATCTGTCTATTCGTGAAATGATGCAAATTATCAGTGATACTAAACCGAATACAGAAGTTATTGTCACAATTTCTCGCTTAGGTAACGTTATCGATCTTCCCGTGATTATTGAAGAGCTACCATCTAACTAAGGATATTTTGTGGAAGTTAAAACGAGTCACTTTTTTGCCTGTTTAGATCGTCTTCGTTTAATTCAGCGTTGGTCATTGATGCGCAATATTGAAAAGGAAAACTTAGCAGAGCATAGTCTGCAAGTTGCTTTTGTGGCACAGGCTTTAGCCATTATTAAAAATCGCTTTTTTGGTGGTGAAGTCAATCCTGAACGTATTGCAGTGATGGCGATGTATCATGATACTTCTGAAATTTTTACTGGTGATTTGCCGACCCCAATTAAGTATTTCAATTCTGAAATTACTCATGCTTACAAAGACATTGAAGCGGCTGCAGAATTGCATTTAATTAGTTTGCTTCCGACAGAATTACAAGACAGCTTCGCGCCATATTTAGACAGTGAACAATTTAGCCCTGAAGAAAAGCATTTAGTAAAACAAGCGGATTTGATTTGTGCCTATATTAAAGCTCAATTTGAATTAGAGCATGGTAACCATGAATTTAAAACAGCGAAAAAACGCTTAGAAAATTTAATGGAACAATGGCACAGTCAAGAAATGGATTATTTTTTACAGGTCTTTTTGCCGAGTTTTGGGCGTTCGATTGATGAGATCGCGTTATAGGCGAAAATAAAAAAGTGCGGTTAATTTTGACCGCACTTTTTTTTTCTAGGATTATTTCAATGTTGCTAAAATGATCTGTTCTGGATCCACGTGTAACCACACATCTTGTCCCACTTTCCAACCATCTTTGCTATGAATACTCGCACAAAATTCAATTGAGCTATCCTTTATTTGCAAAATCGCTTCTTCATTCTGCATAGAAAGAATCGTCGCTTGGAAAAGGTTATTTTTTTCTTCTAATGGGGTGGTGCTAATTTTCACCCAAGGGGCTTTAAACATGACCATCACTTCTTTTTCAGTAATGAGTCTGAGGCGCTCAGCACTGCGCATTGTGATTGAAACATGTAATGGATGAGCTAAATCCTGAATGTTTACTGCAACAATGCAGCGGGAGTCCACAATATGTTGGCTTGCCACTTTCCCGAAAAATTGATTGCGCGCGCTACTTTGTAAGGAGAATTTTGCCGTTGCTGAAAGTAGGCTGTTTAGCGGGATCGTCTCATCTTGCAGAATATGGAATGCGTGCTCTTGTGTTTGTTCGAGTAAATCATAAAGCTGCAGCAAGCGCTCAGCATAAGTGGTTAATGAAGTACCGCCCCCATTTTTCCCACCGATATTACGTTCTAAAAGCGGTTTGGGGCTGATTTTATTCATTGCCTCAAGGTGATCCCAAGCACTTTTATAGCTCACTTTAGCGTTTTTGGCCGCTTGGTTGATTGAGCCACATTCTTTAATTTCTTTTAAGAGGCGAACACGTTTTGGATCAATAAATAATTCTTGATGAAGTTTGATCGTCAGTAAAATTTCAGTTTGTTTCATCATCTCCTCCTAATACACAATTCTGCTTATTTTACTTGATCTTTAAGTTTTTCTGTATGCTTATTTAAAAATTCAAGTTATAATTTAATCGTAGTATATTTTTTTATATATAGTTTCATTTATATAGGAGATAAATAATGAAATTAACTAAATTTGCAACCGCACTTTTAATTGCAGGCATGGGCGTATCTTTTGCGGCATCAGCAAAAGTGACTGTGTTTGCAGCAGCTTCAATGACTGATGCGTTACAACAAATTGCGGATCAATACCAAACTGAAAAGCCAAATAATACCGTCGTTTTCTCTTTTGCTTCTTCTTCTACCCTTGCAAAACAAGTTGAAGAAGGTGCACCTGCAGACTTATTTATTTCAGCTAGCAACAAATGGATGAAATATTTATCAGATAAAAATCTCACTGTAAAAGAAACGGAAAAAGTATTAGCAGGCAATGAATTAGTGTTAATTGCGCCGGCTAAAAGTGCGGTTAATTCAGTGGATATTGCTAAAGGTGAATGGATTAAAGGCTTAAAAGACAGTTATTTGTCCGTGGGTGATCCTGCGCATGTTCCTGCAGGACAATATGCAGAAGAATCATTAACGAAATTGAATTTATGGGATCAAGTCAAAGATAAATTAGCGCGTGCGAAAGACGTGCGTGGTGCGTTAGCTTTAGTTGAACGCGCTGAAGCCCCTTATGGTATCGTGTATAGCACTGATGCAAAAGTGAGTAAAGACGTGAAAGCAGTAGGTGTATTCCCGAAAGATAGCTATAAACCGGTTGAATATCCAGTCGCGATTTTAAAAGATCATGACAATGCGGATACCCGTGATTTCCTTAACTACTTAGAATCGAGCGCAGCGAAAAAAATATTTGTTGAATATGGTTTCTCTGTGAAATAATGAGCTCAGACTTTATAAAGAAAGGACAGGAAACTGTCCTTTTTGTTATCTCTAAAGAAATTTCGTCATATCGATATATACACAAGGAAATATTTTGCTCTCTTGGTTTCAATTAAGCCCGATGGAATGGGATGCGATTCACTTAAGCATGAGTGTCGCATTGAGTTCTATGCTTTGGAGTTTGCCCTTCGCAATTTTTATCGCTTGGTTACTGGCTCGTAAGGAATTCTACGGTAAGTCACTGATTACAGGAATTATTCATCTGCCTTTGGTGTTACCGCCAGTGGTAATTGGTTATTTATTATTAGTTGCCATGGGGCGTAATGGTTTTATTGGCAAGTATTTATATCAATGGTTTGGTGTATCCTTTGGCTTTAGTTGGAAGGGAGCGGTATTAGCTTCTGCAGTGGTGGCATTTCCATTGGTTGTGCGGGCAATTCGTCTTTCCTTAGAAAGCATTGATTTTAAATTAGAGCAAGCTGCACAAACGCTTGGCGCTTCGCCTTGGCGAGTCTTTTTTACAATCACATTACCTCTTTCTCTCCCTGGTGTATTGGCGGGTTTAGTATTAGGTTTTGCTCGCTCTTTAGGGGAATTCGGGGCAACCATTACCTTCGTTTCCAATATTGCGGGGGAAACTCAAACCATTCCTTTAGCGATGTATTCATTTATCCAAACGCCAGGTGCGGAAGCACAAACTGCACGACTTTGCTTGTTTGCGGTGATCCTTTCATTAATTTCCTTATTGCTTTCCGAAGCATTGAGCAAACGGATGCAGAAAAAATTGGGGCAGGGCGATGCTACACATTAATGTACAACAACAATTAGGTCGCCTGACCTTACGTGCGGATCTGCAATTGCCAACTCAAGGTGTGACGGCTATTTTTGGTTTGTCAGGTTCGGGTAAAACCTCATTGATTAATTTAGTGAGTGGTTTAACCCATCCCGATCAAGGATTTATTCGTTTAAATGACCGCACTTTGGTCGATGTGGAGAACGGTGAGAATCTCCCTGTGCATCAACGCAAAATTGGTTATGTATTCCAAGATGCTCGTTTATTTCCGCATTACAATGTCAAAGGTAATTTGCGTTATGGCATGAAGCATGTCAGTCGTGAAGATTTTGACTATATTGTCCAGCTACTTGGTATTGAACCGTTGCTCAAACGCTATCCGCTTACTTTATCGGGTGGCGAAAAACAACGTGTAGCGATTGGGCGAGCTTTATTAACAGATCCTGATATTTTATTAATGGATGAACCGCTTTCAGCTTTAGATGTGCCTCGCAAACGTGAGTTTATGCAATATCTGGAAAGTTTATCTAAAGAAATTAATGTGCCGATTTTATATGTGACGCACAGTTTGGACGAATTATTACGCTTGGCCGATCGCGTTGTGCTGATGGAAAACGGCAAAGTGAAAGCCTATGATACCTTAGAAAATGTCTGGAACAGTCCGTTATTTGCCCCTTGGAAAGGTGAGTCGGAGCAGAGCAGTGTGTTGGCGTTGCCAGTATATTTACATAATCCAACCTATAAAATGACCGCACTTTCTTTAGGCGAACAACAGCTTTGGATTAACGAAGTGTATCATCAAGCGAATGAAAAAGTGCGCGTCTGTATTTATAGTTCCGATGTATCACTCACTCTCAGCAAGCCAGAACAAACGAGTATTCGTAATATCTTACGTGGGCAAATTGTACAAATCGTTCCGCAAGAGAATCGCATTGATATTGCGGTGTTGGTGGAAGGGCATAAAGTTTGGGCAAGTATCAGTAAATGGGCGTTTAATGAATTGCATTTCGCTCAAGGCATGGATGTTTATGTGCAAATAAAAGCCATTTCAGTCGTATAAAGTAAAAGTGCGGTCAATTTCAAAACAGTTTTAAAATTGACCACACTTTTTGTTTAGGTTTACTTACCTAAGTTATCAAAGAATTTCTTCACACCGTCTAAAAAGCTTGAAGATTTCGGACTATGCGACTTTTGTCCTTTCAAACTTTCTTCCAGTTTTTCTAATAATTCTTTTTGTTCTTTATTTAAGTTCACCGGTGTTTCAATCACTACGCGACAAATGAGATCGCCTGCGTAGCCGCTACGAGTAGAGCTCACCCCTTTACCACGCATACGGAAGAGTTTGCCTGTTTGGGTTTCTGCAGGAATTTTGAGTTTCACTTTACCGTCTAAGGTTGGAACTTCAATTTCACCACCTAATGCAGCCATTGAGAAACTGATTGGCACTTCGCAGTAGAGGTTATTGCCATCACGTTCAAAGATATGATGTTCTTTAACGTGAATAACCACATATAAATCACCTGCTGGCGCACCATTTTCGCCCGCTGCACCTTCACCGCTTAAACGTAATTGGTTGCCTGTATCCACACCTGCTGGGATTTTAACGGAAAGGTTTTTCTTCTTGTGAACACGACCTTCGCCATGGCAGCTTTTACATGGTTTTTCAATTTTCTTACCCGAGCCATGACAAGTTGGACAAATCGCTTCAGTCACGAAGAAGCCTTGTTGGCGACGAACACGACCAGAACCATGACAGCTTGGGCATGTCTCAACTTTTGATCCTTTTTCTGCGCCAGTACCATCGCAGCTATCACAGTGAGCAAGCGTATTAATTTGGATGTCTTTGGTTGTACCTTTTACGGCTTCTTCTAACGTAATTTGGATGTCATAACGTAAATCTTCACCGCGAACAACACGCTGACGGCCTCGTCCGCCACCGCCGAAGATATCGCCGAACATATCACCAAAAATATCGCCGAAATCAGCACCGCTGAATCCGCCACCGAAGCCACCACCTCCCATGCCGCCTTGTTCAAAGGCTGCATGGCCGTATTGATCGTAAGCGGCACGTTTTTCTTTATCACCTAGGATTTCATAGGCTTCTTGGATTTCTTTAAATTTTTCTTCTTTGGCTTTATCACCTTTGGTTCTATCAGGGTGATATTGCATGGCGAGTTTTTTGTAAGCACGTTTAATTGCTTTTTCATCTGCACCACGTTCAACACCAAGAACGTCGTAATAATCTTTCTTTGCCATAATGTTTTCGTTTTCCGTTTAAAAATATAAATTTAAAAAATTTTATTTTGTTATTGTATGGTATTGCGTTAACAACATACCTAATAATAAAAATAATGTCGAAGTCAGAAATATCAAGGGTAAATTCGTTAATTTATGACTTATTTTGCTGCTGCGAATGCTTGCTCTAAGTCAGCTAAAATATCTTGAATATTTTCAATACCGCAAGAAAGGCGAATAAGTCCTGCAGA
>CAKQTN010000008.1:0-29503 GCA_934276625.1 uncultured Haemophilus sp. | reverse complement strand
CATTACATCCAAGCGTTATTACGAATGATCCCTACTGCAATCCCTTCAATTTCAAAATGAGGTTGTTCTTCAAGATTCACCACTATCGGCTGAAACTCTTCATTTTCTGCATGCAGATAAATAACTGAACCTTTACGTTCTAGGCGTTTTACTGTTACTTCATCTTCAATTCTTGCGACAACAATCTGCCCATTTCGCACATCTTTTGTGCTATGCACGGCAAGAAGATCGCCATCTAAAATGCCGATATCTTTCATGGATTGACCATATACTTTTAATAAGAAATCAGCTTGTGGCTTAAACATATTGGCATCAACACGATAAGTACCTTCAATATGTTGCTCCGCTAAAATCGGTTCCCCTGCGGCCACGCGACCAATGAGTGGTAAGCCCTCTTCTTCCTCATCATTTGCACTGTCATCAATAATGCGAATACCGCGAGAAGCTCCAGCAACAATTTCAATTGCACCTTTGCGGGCAAGTGCTTTTAAGTGTTCTTCTGCCGCATTAGGGGATTTAAAACCTAATTCGCGAGAAATTTCTGCACGAGTAGGCGGCATACCCGTGGTTTCTAAATGGCGTTTTAAGAGTTCCAGCACTTCTTGTTGTCTGGCAGTTAATGGTCTCATATACACTCCTGTTACTTTATACAGAATAACTGTTAGTATATACAGAAAGATGGCAATTGCAACAACTATTTTCTAGTCATAAAAGTGCGGTCAATTTTTTTCATATTTTGCGTGTTCATCATAAATCTCAAATGTAAATTTTTAGAATTTGACTGGTCGAATGTGTTAAAATGCCAGACAATACCTAGAAATGTCTAACAAAAAGAGAATATTAATTATGTCTGGCATCGTAAGTACTTATCGTAAATTATTAGAATTACCGCTTTCGGTTCTAGTAAAAAATAATCCTATTCCCGCTCAACCCATCGAAGAGCTTCAACTCAATATCAATCAACCCATTCTTTACGTTTTACCTTATACCTCTCAAACTGACTTCGTGATTTTCCGTCGTAACTGTTTGAGCGTCGGTTTACCTGATCCAGCTGAAAAGAATGTGATTGATGGCGTAGCATTACCACGTTATGTCTATTTAGACGAAGGTCGCCGCTTTTTTAAATCAAAAGGCGCAAAAGATGAAACTGTCAAAGTCTTCAATAAATATTTAGAGTTGCACCGTGATGTTGCTGATTTAGATGTACAACTGATCCCTGTTTCTGTGCTTTGGGGGCGTTCACCAGGTAAAGAAGATAAAGCAAGCTTACCTAATCTTCGCTTATTAAATGGTCTTCAAAAAACCTTTGCGGCCATTTGGTTTGGACGTGATACTTTTGTGCGTTTTTCTCAAGCACTTTCTTTGCGTTACATGGTAAATGAGCACGGTTCAGATGAAAAAATTGCACAAAAACTGGCTCGCGTGGCTAAAATGCACTTTGCGAAACAACGCATTTCCGCGACTGGACCTCGTTTGCCAAACCGCGAAGCGATGTTTAATAAGCTCTTAAATTCTCAAGCAATTCAAAATGCGATTGAAGATGAGGCAAAATCAAAAAATATCAGCCGTGAGAAAGCCTATGCTGAAGCCGAAAAAATTCTTCATGAAATAGCGGCTAATGTAAGCCATTCAAGCCTTCGTGCGGCGGATCGTTTCTTACGTTGGTTATGGAACAAACTGTATTCTGGTATTGATGTACAAAATGCCGACCGAGTACGTAAATTAGCATTAGAAGGACATGAGATTGTTTATGTGCCTTGTCACCGTAGTCACATTGACTATTTATTGCTTTCTTATGTGCTCTATCACCAAGGTCTTGTACCGCCACACATTGCAGCAGGGATTAACTTAAACTTCTGGCCAGCAGGTCCTTTATTCCGTAGCTGGGGGGCATTCTTTATTCGCCGTACGTTTAAAGGTAACCGCCTTTACTCTGCAATCTTCCGTGAGTATTTAGGGGAATTATTCCACCGAGGTTATTCCGTCGAATACTTCATTGAAGGTGGTCGTTCTCGTACAGGTCGCTTGCTTGCACCGAAAACCGGTATGATGTCGATGACACTACAAGCGCTTCAACATAACCAAACTCGTCCAATTTCTGTGGTGCCTGTGTATATCGGTTATGAGCACGTATTAGAAGTAGATACTTACGCGAAAGAATTACGTGGCGCAGCGAAAGAAAAAGAAAATGCTGGCTTAGTTTTACGTGTGATTAAAAAATTACGTAATTTAGGTCAAGGCTTTGTGAATTTCGGTGAGCCAATCACACTTTCCAATTACCTCAATCACCATTATCCAGAATGGAAAGAGCAACATCATGAAGATAAACCACACTGGTTTAACCATGCAGTTGGATCGGTTTCTAATCAAGTGATGGTGAATATTAATAAAGCTGCTGCAGTCAATGCGATGAATTTAGTAGGGACCGCTCTGCTCTCTTCTCGTCAACGTGCACTTTCTCATGAGCAACTATTAGAACAACTATCTAGTTATCAAGAAATGTTAAAAAATGTACCGTATTCTACAGATGTGGTACTGCCAACTGATACACCAAAAGCGATGCTTGACCACGTATTAAGCTTAGATCGTGTGGGTGTGTTAGTTGAAAAAGATAACTTTGGAGAAATTATTCGCTTAGAACGTAATTCTGCTGTTCTTATGACGTATTACCGCAATAATATTCAACACTTATTTGTGTTACCTTCACTTGTTGCGAGTATCGTTTTACATTATGAAGCAATCCAAAAAGATTTATTATTGGATGCAGTACGTAAAATTTATCCATTCTTAAAAGGCGAACTCTTCCTTCATTTCAATGAAGAAGAATTAAATACACAAATTAAAGCCATTATTGATGAATTTGCGCGTCAGGATGTTATCCAAGCCAATGATAATTTATTATCTATCCACCGCGCTAAAGTTCGTATTTTACAACTTTGGTCTGCCGGTATGCGTGAAATCTTACAACGTTACTACATCACTGTGAGTATTTTACGTAGAGATCCTGGAATTGCTCGTGGCTTATTAGAAAAAGAAAGCCAATTAGTGGCACAGCGTCTTTCTGTATTACACGGTATTAACGCACCAGAGTTCTTTGATAAAGCGGTATTCTCAGCCTTCATTGCTAACTTAAAAGAAGAAGGTTATTTCGATGATGACAAAGAAAAATTACACGAACTAGCAACAATCTTAGAGCATTTAATTTCTAGCGAGATTTGCTTAACAATCAACGGCGCAGCAGATAAAGCAGATGAAGTTGAGATTGAAGTAGAAGAAGAGGATAAATCAAATAAAGATGAATAATCTTTACTGAAATAATAAAAGGGCGTGTTGAATATCCAACACGCCCTTTTCTTTATATGATTAATTCAACCAGAAATAATATCCTATTGTCGCGATAACGAGTATACACACAATATTTAAGATAAATCCAGCTTTAACCATATCGCTTTGGCGAACCTCACCTGTACCAAATACGATTGCATTTGGCGGTGTCGCCACTGGTAACATGAAGGCACAAGATGCACCTAAACCGATAATTAACGCAAGACCAATTTCCGGCATACCGAGAGATTGTGCGATAGAAATAAAGATTGGTACTAATAACGCCGCACTTGCCGTATTGGAAGTAAATTCAGTTAAGAAAATAATGAAGGTTGCGACCAATAAACCGATGAGGTAGTAATGTTGTCCTTGAACTAAGAATACAATACCGTCAGCTAACACTTTACTTGCGCCCGAATCTTTTAACACCGCACTCAAGGTTAAACCGCCCCCGAAAAGCATCAATACGCCCCAGTCAGTGCTTTCTTGGATTTGTTTCCAATTTGCTACACCGGTTGAACAAATAATGACAGCCGCAAGTAATGCGACGACGCTATCAAAACTACCGATATTTTTAGCAAGACCAAATACACCTGAAATGATTGGATTGATATAGCTACTGAATACCCAGCAAAGTGCAATCAAAGCAAAAATCACAAGCGTTAAAACGCGTTGGCCATTCATTTCAATACGTTCAAAGTTTTGTTCAAAATGTAAATTAAGTTTTGGTTTAAAGACAATGAAAAGTGTACCAATCATCAACGGCATCAAAATGAGCATAATTGGTAAGCCATACCATAACCAATCAGAGAAGGTTAAATGTAAGTTACTTGCAACGATAGCATTTGGTGGGCTACCCACTAATGTACCCATACCACCAATACTCGCACTATATGCAATCCCTAATAATACGAAGACATAAGTATTATGTTCTTTTTCTTTATCAAGTTTGCTTAAGATCCCCATCGCTAGAGGCAACATCATGGCTGCTGTTGCTGTATTACTCATCCACATAGAAAGGAAAGCGGTAATGGAGAAAAGATACATAATAGCTACAAATAAATTACCACGGGCCATCGCCATGATTTTATTAGCAATCATTTTATCAAGCTTTTGCATATGCAATGCTGTCGCTAAAGCAAAGCCACCAAAGAATAAGAAAATGGTAGGATCGGCAAACGCGACTAAAGCTTGCTTAGTTGTCACCAAATCAAGTGCAATCGCAAGTAATGGCACCAACAGAGCGGTTACTGTGACATGCAATGCCTCAGTTAACCAAAGAATCGCCACAAAGGCTAATAATGCTAAACCAGCATTTTCCTTAGGTGCGAAAGGTAAAGATTTTAATAAGATAAAAAAACAGGCTATCGCCAGCAGAAAGATAATCCCACTTTTATAATTTTTAGTTGTGTTTGTTTCGTTCATGAGTCCCTCCAAACTGATTACAAATGAACTATTTTCGATGTTAAATGAATGTTACAAACTTTCAACTAACAAATGTCTAAAATGTGATCTTGTTCAAAAAAATTTTAACAAAAAAAGTGCGGTTATTTCTAACCGCACTTTAAAAAGGTCAATAATTTCAAAATTATTCTTCTTCGACGTCTTCTAAATCTAATGCTTCCTGTGAAAGAATGATACCTGTTAAATCGGCATAAATATAATCTTCAGGGAAGAATGTTACACCACCAAAATTCACAGGAAGATCACTTTCACCATGATTATTTTCATCTGCACCAACTGGAATTGGGGCAAGCGCATGAATACCAATATCAATATTTTCAAGTTGTTGAATTTGACGCACTGCACCATAAACAATGATGCCCGCCCAGTCATTATCTGCGGCAAGTTGTGCAAGCTCAGCATCAATTAAAGCACGGCGAACTGCACCACCACCATCTACGACAAGCACTCTGCCTTCACCATTTTCTTCAAGGATCTCGGCAATTAATCCATTATTTTCAAAACATTTTACTGTCGTCACTTTGCCGTAGAAATTGCTGACGCCACCAAAGCTAGAAAAAATTGGCTCAACTACATCCACTTGATCAGCATAAATATCACAAAGTTCTGAAGTATCGATATACATAATGTACCCCTTGTCGTTAAAATTTTTTCTCTAGTATAAGCCGATTTAGCCGATAAGCAAGCCTAAACTAAACAAGATATTGATAAATAAAGAAATCATAGACATCTGAGCCAACATCGGACGCAACACTGCGGGCTCTTTGCTGCGATAAACAAATAATGCGTGTTTTAATAACAATGGAAATGCCAATAAAAATAAGAAATGCCAAGGGCTAAATGCTGTTGATGCAGCAAATAGCACATAACATAAAGCGGCAACGCTTAATAAAATACAATGATAAATACGTCCTTTCTTCGGGCCAATACGCACAACCAGAGTATTTTTCCCTACTTTCGCATCTTGCTCAATATCACGTAAATTATTGATATTTAAAACGGCTGTTGCTAATAAACCTGAGCCTAACGCAGGTAAAATAATTAAGCTATCAATGCTGTGAGTTTGGAGATAATAAGTTCCACCCACACCTAATAGTCCAAAAAAGAGCAAAACAGACAAATCGCCTAAACCTAAATAACCATAAGGTTTAGCGCCTACGGTATAAGTAATGGCAGCAATAATGGCAAGAATACCCAAACCAGCAAAGACCAATAAATCAGTCAGACTTTGATATGCGATACCAATTAAGAATGCACCTGAGAAAAATGCCCCTACCGCCATTAAAATTAATCCCCATTTAAGCTCATTCGCAGAAATTGCACCTTGCTGAATACCACGTAAAGGCCCAATACGTTCTTCGGTATCTGACCCTTTTTGATGATCGCCGTAATCGTTAGCAAAGTTAGAAAGTACTTGCAATAAAATGGTGGTAAGCAAGCAAAGTAACATCACGGTGAGATTAAAACTTTCTTTATCCGCCCAATATGCCAATGCTGAGCCAGTAAAAATAGAAGCTAATGCCAAAGGCAAGGTTTTTGGGCGAGCGGTTTCCCACCACATTTTCAATTTATGATTTGTCATTTTTTTTGACCGCACTTTTGATTACAATAAAGGGCGTATTCTACACGGAAATTGCCTTTTTATGAATGATTTAACACTGACTCTTCACCCAATTGCGGTGATTCATACGCCTTACAAAGAAAAATTCTCGGTGCCACGCCAGCCTGATTTAGTACAAGATGGCATTGGTATTGTGGAACTGCTCCCTCCGTATAATTCACCAGAGGCGGTGCGAGGCTTAGAGCAATTTAGCCATCTTTGGCTTATTTTCCAATTCGACAAAGTGCCACATGGAAAATGGCAATCCACTGTTCGTCCCCCTCGTTTAGGCGGCAATCAACGTGTCGGTGTATTTGCTTCACGCGCTACGCATCGTCCTAATCCGCTAGGCTTATCCAAAGTTGAATTACGCCAAGTGGAATGTATTCATGGACGTGTTTTTCTGCATTTGGGCTCCGTGGATCTTGTCGATGGCACACCTATTTTTGATATTAAACCTTATATTGCCTATGCTGATAGCGAACCTGAGGCAAAATCAAGTTTTGCACAAGAAAAACCACCTGCAAAATTAAACGTAGAATTTACAGAAATCGCCCAAAGCGCAGTTGAAAAATATCACAAAAATCGACCGCACTTAGCTCGTTTTATTACGGAAGTGATCGCACAAGATCCCCGCCCGGCTTATCAACAAGGTAAAGAAACCGATCGTATTTACGGTATTAGTCTGTACGAATTTAATATTAAATGGCGTATTAAAGAGGGGACAACAGACTGTGTCGAAATTCTGGATATCCAGAAATTAAAAGAACAAAAAAGCTGACTTTCGTCAGCTTTCTTTTTATCGTTTTAATCCTGTCTAATCCGGCAATGCATTTATCACAGCTTTGACGAGCGTTGCCAATGGAATCGCGAAGAATACTCCCCAGAATCCCCATAATCCACCAAAAATCAGCACTGAAATAATGATTACTAAAGGGTGTAAATTAACGACTTCAGAGAATAAATACGGTACCAACAAGTTTCCATCTAGAAGTTGACTCACCGCAAAGGCCACAATTAAATACCAAAACGTTGGGGAAATGCCAAACTGGAACATGGCCACTAACGCAACAGGAATCGTCACCAATACCGCGCCGATATAAGGCACTAATACAGACAACCCAACGGCAACAGAAAGTAAGAGCGGATAATTTAAACCAAAGCTTAAAAAGATGATGTAAGTCACCACGCCGACAATCAAAATTTCCAACAGCTTACCATGAATATAATTCGCAATTTGTTGTTGCATTTCATTCCATACTTTAGAGGCTAAAAGACGATTTTTAGGTAAAAATCGGCTCACGCCAGCAAGAAGCTCAGTTTTATCTTTCAGCATAAAGAACATCATTAATGGCACTAAAAACGCATAAATACCCAGTGATACAAGATTCATTAATGAGGTAATCGACAATTTCACCGCAGATTCACCGAAGCCCAAAATCTTCGCTCGAGCCGCACTAAAAAAGGTGTCAATCATGGTGTAATCGATGAGTTCAGGATAATGCTCAGGAAGGGCTAATAACCATTCATGTAACTTATTGAACATAGCTGGCAAATCGCTTAATAAGGAAATCGTTTGATTCCATAATGTTGGCACTAACCCGAAGAAAACTAATAACGCCAAGGTTAGAAAGCCACCAAAAATAATTAACGTGGCGAGCATTCGAGGAAATTTTAATTTTTTCGTCAGGAAATTAATTGGCATTTCCAATAAATATGCTAATACAATGGCAATCAGCAACGGGGCGATTAAATCACTAAAAAAATAAATCGCAATAAAGCCAAACAACAAAATGGCAAGTAGCCCCATCGCCTGCGGATCGCTTAAGCGACGGCTATACCAATTTTTTAGCATTTCTAACATAAAGTCTTCCTAAACAAGTATTTTTTGTCATTATAAGTTAAAATTTGAATCAATCCTATATCCACTCATTCAACATAAAATAGAAGGAAACGTTATGTCTGTTACAATTTATCATAATCCGCGCTGTTCAAAAAGCCGTGAAACCTTAGCTTTATTAGAAGAAAAAGGCATTCAACCAACTATCGAACTTTATTTACAACAACACTACTCTGTTGAAGCATTGCAGCAACTGGCTAATAAATTAGGATTAGATGATGTCAGAAAAATGATGCGTACCAAAGATGAGCTTTATCAATCATTAGGGTTAGATAATCCTACATTAACTAATGATGATTTATTAAAAGCCATCAGTGAAAATTCAGCCCTATTAGAACGCCCGATTGTGGTAAAAGGTGAAAAAGCTAAAATTGGACGACCGCCTGAAAGCGTACTCACCATTTTGTAATTCTATTCATTTTCGCTATAATGACTTGCCGTGAACGACTTCACGGCAATTTTTTAGAGGTAAATATGACGAAAAAAACAAAAAGTGCGGTTGAAAATCAGCCCATTTATCAACACACCAAAGGTGTCGTGAAAGATAATGCCGTGATGGCACTATTACACGACAAATTATTCCGCCAACGCGTTGAGAAAAAACGTAAAGGTAAAGGCAGTTACCAACGCAAAGCAAAATATGCGAGCAATTGGTTTGAAAAGCCCGATGATAAAGTTTTTGATTTCAGAAATTTTATCATCGGGTTTTTCGTTTCAATTTCAGCATAAAAAATAACAAACAGAGGAAGTCTATATGTCAATCAAAACAGAAGTTTTATTTAACAATACTTGGAATGTCCGTATCAGTGATCCGGGTGAAGAAGGGGCTCAAAGCCACTTTTTTGAAACCATTTATCTCACGCTCACGGCTTATTTTGAAGGCGAAAATGTGCGTTATGAATTTGTGCGTAAAGTAGAAGATCAAGTAAAAATCAAACGCTCATTTACAGAATTAAGTGAGTTATTCAAATTCTTAGGGGATTATCTGGATCCGGTTTCTCTCGGTAATCTTGGTGTAAAAATGGGTAACTTAGGCGTAAAAGCTGAATAACTTCTCTACCAATAAAAAAAGTGCGGTCAAATTGAACCGCACTTTTTATTTCTCAACTCATATTATTGTGCAAGTAATACACTTAATGCTGAATACAAGGATTGAGCTGCTTCATTTGGTAATACCTTACCGTCTTCATCAGTGATCACGACCGCACTTTGTTTACCCACTGCAGAAATTTGCATTTGATAAACACCTTTTTCTAAATTAGGCGGATTCACCCCTAAACGTAACCACTCTTGTTTATCCAATGGTTTATATTTTAACTCGCGATAGCCACGACCAGCAGATTCCGATGTAGCTTTAAAGCCTAATTTCGGTAAAGTCGAACCTAAACGTTGCCATGCTTGACCAAAGCTTGCATCCATACCTAATGCCATTCTACCGTTCGTATCAGTAATTAAACCTGATTGGAAAGGTCCTGCAGAAGCATTATTTAAATCTTGTTGTTGCTTGTTATAAGCGTTTGTAAGCGCAGCAACAAACCGATTTAAACGATCCGATGCATAGCGTTGTTTATCTGCTTGATTTGGTGTGTAAATCACACCATCACGACGCATTTGCTCTACAGAAACCGCTAACGCACTTGCATCTTGCGCCGTAACTTGTTCAATTTTATAACGGATCTCTGTATTGGCTTTATCATCTGCACGACCTGTTGGCGCCCAATCGCTAATTAATACCGCACCATTTAAAGTTGAATTCGTGCCTTCTTCTTTCAATAAACGCTCAATTTGTTTGAGATTATAAAGCTCTGCTTGTGCATCCGTATAGACAATCAATGCCCGTTCACCATCAAATTGTGTCAAAGAATTTTTGATAATCGCTAATGGGGTTGAAGGCGGACGAATATCCACGCGTTCTTTTTTCGCATTAAGCTGAGGAAGTTCATAAGTCGGATCGGCTTGCGGCAATGTTACACCACCACTTGCTAAAGGAGAAAAGCTCGGTATTTCACGATCAGAATTTTGGTAAGTGTCATTAGCCGTCTGCATTTTTTCTACGCTGTTTGAACACGCCGATAACAATGCTGCTGCGACTAAACTCAGTACGATTTTTTTCATTCCTTAAATCCTTCAATAAAAATAATTAAAATAATGACCGCTCTTTGACAAATAAAAAAGTCAAAAGTTTAAAGGGCTGTAAAAACAACCCTTTAATTCATTAAATTAAGCCAGCAATTTTTAATGCTTCTTCCACTTTTACTTGCGCGCTTTCGCTTAACACAGTAAGTGGTAAACGTAAATGTGGAGTCTTAATTAAACCTAAACGATATGCTGCCCATTTAACTGGAATTGGGTTTGATTCAATAAATAAATCTTGATGTAAAGGCATTAAACGTGCATTAATTTCTTCCGCTTTCGCAAAATCGCCCGCTAAAGCATAGCGACACATCGCGGCCATATCTTTTGCAGCAAGGTTATTTGTCACAGAAATAACACCCTCTGCGCCTAATTTCATCGCTTCTAACCCTGTGGCATCATCTCCACTTAATACAATGAAATCTTTACCGGCTAATTCTTTAATCGCAGTAATACGAGTTAAATCGCCTGTTGCTTCTTTAATCCCTACAATATTCTCAATTTGAGACAAATGTGCGACGGTTTCGGGTTTCATATCACTACCGGTACGACCTGGTACGTTATAAAGAAGTTGTGGTAGATCCGTGCATTCTGCAATCGCTTTAAAATGTTGGAACATGCCTTCTTGAGTTGGTTTATTGTAGTAAGGCACAACAGATAAACAACCTGCAACCCCGCTATCACGTAATAATTTTGTCATCACAATGGCTTCACTCGTTGCATTAGCACCGGTTCCAGCAATGATTGGAATACGTCCTTTTGCTAACTCAACCGTCTTTTCAATCACTTTCACATTTTCTTCAATACTTAATGTGGCGGACTCTCCTGTTGTACCCACAGATACAATTGAATCTGTACCTGCATTGATATGAAACTCGATAAGTTTTTCTAATGTTTCAAAATCAATGTTTCCGTGGTTATCCATCGGGGTTACTAAAGCAACAATACTGCCTGAAAATAAGGGGGTTTGCGTAGTCATAAGGCACTCCATTTACATCTATTTTGCGTTTTGACAATAACATTTGAAAATATCTGGTTATAATCGCTAAAATAGCTTGAATTTACAAATCATTTTTTACATTTTTAAGGATTTTTTATGAAAACATTACAAGCGGGTGACTTAGCACCGCAATTCACCCTTTTAAATCAAGACAATCAGCCAATTTCACTTAGCGACTTTAAAGGCAAAAAAGTACTTGTGTATTTTTATCCCAAAGCCTTAACACCAGGCTGTACAACTCAAGCCTGCGGTTTACGTGATGCTAAAAGTGAGTTAGAAAAATTAGGTGTGATTATTTTAGGCATCAGCACAGATGCGCCAAAAAAACTGGCTCAATTTGTTGAGAAAAAGTCGCTCAATTTCACCTTGCTTTCTGATGAAGATCACCAGGTTGCCGAGCAATTTGGTGTATGGGGTGAAAAGAAATTTATGGGACGCACCTATGACGGCATTCACCGTATTAGCTTCCTCATTGATGAACAAGGCAAAATTCAACATGTTTTTGATAAATTCAAAACAGGCGAACATCATCAGGTTGTCTTAGATTACCTGCAATCCCTTTAAATCCCCTCTCAAAACAACCGTACTTTCTATAATTTACCTCAAAGTGCGGTAAAAAAACAGCCATTTTTCTAATTTATATTTACGCTCTATTTTCCATTTGATAGAATTCTCAATCTAATTGAAATTCATTATCAATTCATTTTGTATTCTTTATTACACATAAAAGGACTATCAGATGCCAAAACTTTTTGAGTTTTTAGAACAATATAGTGATTACATTATTATCGGGCTTTTACTTCTTATGAGCGTAATTATGCTTGCTACTGTAATTGAGCGCTTTATCTTTTTAAGCCGTATCAATGTCGCTAAATATTCCAATATCCATTCGCTTGAAATTGATTTAAATCGCAATATGACGATCATTTCAACAGTTGGTGCAAACGCACCTTATGTGGGCTTGTTAGGAACAGTAATTGGTATTTTGTTAACCTTCTATCAAATTGGTCAAGCTGGAGGTGATGTCGATGCTGGCGCAATCATGATGCACCTCTCTCTTGCATTAAAAGCAACCGCACTAGGTATTTTAGTCGCGATTCCATCTATGATGTTCTATAACGGCTTAGGTCGTAAAGTAGAAGTTAACTTATTGAAATGGAAAGTATTAAACGCTCAAAAAGATAAGGAATAATCGTGAAAAAATTTGATGAAATCAATATTATTCCTTTCATCGACATTATGTTGGTGCTATTAGCGATAGTGTTGATCACCGCATCCTTTATTTCTCAAGGAAAAATTCAAGTCAATGTGCCAAAAGCCAGTTCAACGGTTGCATTCAAATCAGATGAATTAGCCAAATTATTGACTGTGACGGCAGATAAACAACTTTATTTTAATGACAAACCTATCTCGCAAGAAGCACTTGAAAAAGAGATTGCAGGTTGGAATAAAGATCAGAAAGTGACATTAAAAATTGATGCAGAAGCCTCTTTCCAAGATTTTGTGACGATTACTGACATGTTATCGAAAAACGAAATTAAAAATGTCGCTATTGTTTCGATGAAAGATAAAGGCGCTTCGAGCAAAAATTCGCCAGCAGTGGGAGGCGTCGGAGTAGGGCATAAACAATGAACAGCCAACAAGCTAAACGATCACTATTAGGCTTGCTTATTTCTCTATTAATTCATGGTGCCATTGTAGGCGCATTGCTTTGGAACTGGCATAAGCCAAGTGAAGCCGCAAGTAATGCTACAGGTGAAATATCTACAACGATTTCGATGGAAATGATTCAAGGAATGCGAGTAGAAGAACAGGCTCCAGAGCCGGAACCTGAACCTCAACAGGCAGAACCGGAACCTGAAAAACAGGAAGTCGTCGCGGATCCAACGAAGAAACCAGAGCCTGAGAAGAAAAAAGAACCTGAGAAAAAGCCAGAAAAACCAATAGAAAAACCGAAACCAAAACCGAAAGAGAAGCCAAAAGAAAAACCTAAAAATGAGGTAAAAGCAGAGAAAGCGGTAGAAATGCCGAAGAGTTTACCGATTGGCGATAAGAATATTAATTCAACGGCTACGGCAAATTCTAAAGCAACGACTACAGGTCAACCTGGTACAAATGGCGTTCAAGGTGGCTCAGGTACCAATACGGATGAACTAAATGCTTATCGTGCGGCTATTCGACGTGAAATTGAACGGCACAAACGCTATCCTGCTCGTGCGAAGATGATGCGTAAACAAGGTATTGTGAGCGTGAGTTTTAGCGTAGGGACAGATGGTTCCTTATCAGGAGAACGAGTAACGAATTCCTCTGGAGATGAAAGCTTAGACAACGCAGCACTGGAAGCGGTGAGAAGTGCGAGACCTGTTGGTCCAAAACCAGCTGGATTTACCTCTTCAGTCAGTGTGCCAATTAGCTTCACCATTCAATAGATAAATAAAAAGGCGAACATCATGTTCGCCTTTCCTTTTGCTAATTTTAATTAGCCCATACCGTATTTTTTCAATTTCTTACGCAATGTACCACGGTTGATACCGAGCATATTCGCTGCACGGGTTTGGTTACCGCGGGTGTATTGCATAATCATATCTAACATCGGGTGTTCAACTTCCGCTAATACTAATTCGTAAAGATCATTCACATCTTGACCATCTAATTGTGATAAGTAATTGCGTAAAGCTTGTTTTACTGAATCACGTAATGGTTTGTTTGTTACTTGTGATTGAGAGTTTAAAACTGAAACGGTTAACGCTTCAGACGGACTACGTTGTTGTTCTAACATTTTTCTTTATCCAAAATTGAATTTAAAAAATCTTCCAGCACAATTAACTGCTCTTTCGGTTCATTAATTGCGTTAAAAGTCTGTCTAAAAACGGAATCGGGTTGAATTCCCTGTAAATACCAAGCCACGTGTTTACGGGCTATTCGATAGCCTTTTTGCTCACCATAGAACTGATGAAGTTCCTGAATATGATGCAAAATATGACCGCACTTTTCACGCAAACTTGGTGTTTGAATTATCGAATCATGTTCCACTAAAGCCTCGACGGCTTGAAAAAGCCATGGATTGCCTAGTGCGGCACGACCGATCATTATTGCATCGGCACCTGTGTACTCAAGTACCTTTTTCGCTTTCGAGGCAGAATCAATATCACCATTCGCAATAACAGGAATTGAAATTGATTGTTTGACTGCTCGAATATTGTCGTATTCCGCTTCCCCCTCAAATAAGCATTCTTTCGTCCGCCCGTGAATGGTTAAAGCTTGAATACCAGATTGTTCTGCAATTTTGCCGATTTGCACACAGTTTCGATTTGCTTTATCCCAACCTGTGCGAATTTTTAACGTCACAGGCACATCAACAGCATTCACCACTTCTTTTAAAATTTTTTCCACTAAATCAGGAAATTGAAGCAGTGCAGAGCCCGCTAATTTTCGATTTACTTTCTTTGCGGGACAACCCATATTGATGTCGATAATTTCAGCACCATAGGCTACATTAATTGCTGCAGCTTGGGCCATCTCTAAAGGATCAGAACCTGCGATTTGCACCGCATTTAATCCTAACTCTTCACTATGTGCTAAACGAAGTTTAGATTTCTCTGTATGCCAAACTTGTGGATTAGTGGACATCATCTCTGAAAACGTTAATCCCGCACCGTAATGGGCACATAAACGTCGAAAAGGTTGATCCGTGATACCCGCCATGGGTGCCAATAAAATACGATTTTTTAATTCATAAGAACCAATTCGCATTTTATGTTATCCCCAATTACAAGTCCTATCTCCATCAAGTCAAGCCACAATAGCAACCGACAAGGGGTGCTATATTACGCATTTTTCTTTTTTTTGCAAAGTGAATTTTGTTCAAAAAATGCACTTTTTTTAATTGACAAAAAGAAATTAAGCCGATTTTAATTTACCTGTAATACGGCACCATTCCTCTTTCACCGCCACAGGATCTAAATCAAACGATTGCGTATACGCATCGCATACCGATTGTGCTTGGGTTTCTAAAATACCCGATAATCCAAGATCACCGCCCTCTTTTACTAATTGGGAGATAATCGGGTAAAGTTCTTTTAATGGACCCGCAAGAATATTCGCCACAACGACATCCGCTTTTAAATCGGCAGGTTTATCATCGGATAGGAAAAGCTGAAGACGATCTGCCACCCCATTTTGTTCCGCATTATTACGACTTGCGAGAATCGCCTGTGGATCGATATCAATACCAATCGCATTTTTTGCGCCTAATTTAAGAGCCGCAATAGCAAGAATTCCTGACCCACAACCAAAATCGATGACAGTTTTGCCTGTTAAATCTAAACCATCTAACCACTCTAAACAAAGTGCAGTTGTCGGGTGGGTACCTGTCCCAAAAGCTAAACCAGGATCAAGCATCACATTCACCGCATTTTGATCTGGCACTTCACGCCAGCTTGGGCAAATCCATAAACGTTGACCAAATTGCATTGGGTGGAAGTTATCCATCCATTCACGTTCCCAGTCTTTATCCTCGATTTGCTCAATTTTGTAAGCGGTATGTTCATCTAAATGATGTGCTTGTTTAAGCAAACTCACAATTTCATTCATATCGGTTTCTGCATCAAACAAGGCAATCACATCGGTGTTTCCCCACAAACGTGTTTCGCCCGGAAGTGGTTCAAAAATCGGCGTATCCTGGCTATCCATAAATGTGACCGAAACTGAGCCAATTTCTTCTAAAAAATCGCTAATTTTCTCAGCTTTTTCATTTGTACTATTTAAGCGAATTTGAATCCACGCCATCTTCTTTTCCTTTTAATTAATTTCTTTATGTAACCATCTCGGTAATAAACTTACGCCTAGGGCTGAAACCACAATAATGATAATCCCAAGCGCTGAAACAAGTGAAACCTCTTCGTTAAGCAATAACACCGCCAAAAAGACACCGAAAATCGGCTCAAGTGCGGTCAAAATTCCAGAGATTTTTGCATCCACTGAATTTAAACCTTTATTCCATAACCAAAAGGCAAACCAACTGCACGCTACACCAAGGTAAATCAAACCGAAGAAACCAAGCCAGTTAAAATGGATATCCCAGTTTTCAGTCATCAATAAAGTAAATGGCAGCATGGTGATAGTTGCCAACACAATTGAAATGGATGTATAAGCTTGTGCTGAAACCGTTGCCACCACTTTTTTCGTCCAACGTAAACAACAAGCAAACACAATACTTGCCGCCACTACTAAGGAGCAACCCAATAAACTAATTTCACTTGAGCCTTCATTGCCTTGACCACCTAAAATTAAAATAGCCACGCCTAAAAAAGCAAAAGCGCCACACACCCAATGATACCATTTAGCACGATCTTGAAAGAAAAAATGCCCTATAAAAATCACACATAACGGCTCTAATCCAATCATGGTCGTTGCGCTCGCCGCGCTCGTATATTTTAAGCCAATAAATTGCAGCAAAAAGGTGGCAGTATAATTAAAAAAACCTAACCACCAAAGCTGTTTTCGCATCGGTTTTGAGACACCTTTCCAACGACGAAAAAAGAGTGGCATCACAATAATCGCTGCCATGAATAAACGGGCTTGGATCATTAAAATGGTATCCATCATTGTGAACGTGTATTTAGCGGCAACAAAGGCACTACTCCAAATAAACAACGCTAGGATCTGGTAAATCATAAAGTGCGGTCCATTTTTACTCTTTTTTGGCGCCGAATTGGTTACCTAAAATGAAAGCAATCAAACCAAATACAAGTGCGGGTACAATGGCATTAAAACCAAATAATTTAATACCAAATTGAGTCAATAACACAAAACTACTCAATCCCACCACCATAGAGCTTATTGCACCGGCAGCATTTGCTTTATCCCAATAAATGCCTAATACGATTACCCAAAGGAATGCGGCTTCTAATCCCCCAAAAGCAAACAAATTCAACCAAATAATCATATCAGGTGGATTGAGTGCTGCGAGAATTAGTAATGCCGATAAAATCAGCGTGATGACTGATGAAATACGGCTAATTCGTTTTTCATTCTTCGCTGCTTCTGGTTTACTTGCTAGATATAAGTCTTTCACAAAGATTGAAGAGGATTGGATCAGTTGCGCATCGACTGTGGACATAATCGCAGACATTGGCGCTGCTAAGAAAATTCCTGCAACAATTGGCGGAAGCACTTCCAACATTAAGGTTGGAATGACTTTATCTGATACCGTTAAATCAGGTACAACCGCACGACCTAAAGCCCCCGCCAAGTGCATACCAAACATAATGACTGAAAGGACAATCGTGCCAATAAGCATGCCTCGATGTAAGGCTTTACTATCTTTGAAAGCCATACAGCGGACTGCTGTATGCGGTAAACCAACCACACCAAAACAAACTAAAATCCAAAATGAGGCCATAAATTGAAAATCAAGCATCTCATTCGGACCGTAAGGGCTTACTAAACTCGGATCAATTTCAGTTAATTTATTGACCGCACTTTCTACACCTCCGAGATGGTAAACAACCCCGACTAACAGCACGATTGTCCCTAAAATCATTACCGTACCTTGAATCGTATCGGTTAATACGACCGCTCGGAAACCACCAATAAATGTATAAATGCCAACTGTTAAGGCAAAAATAAGTAACGCATGAGTATAAGGAATCCCTATCGTGGTTTCGAGCAATCTTGCGCCACCAATAAATTGCACAACCATGGCAGCAAAAAAGGCAAGCAACAATGCTAGACTGGAAATCCATACGAGATATTTATTTTTATAACGATAGAGAAATAAATCATTAATGGTAAGCGCATTAGTTTCACGAGAAAGTAATGCAAATTTTTTACCTAATGCACCTAAGGCTAACCAAACAGCCGGCACTTGGATCATAGCGAGTAACACCCAACCTAGCCCATATTTATAGGCAGCCCCTGGTCCACCAACAAAAGAACTCGCGCTGGCATAAGTGGAAGCGGTTGTCATCGCAAGGACAAAGCCCGTCATAGAGCGATTTCCCACATAATACTCAGTAAGAAAATCCCCTTTACTACGTTTTACATAAGCAAATAATGCTGCGCCAAAGATGAAGACTAAATAGATGACTAAGGGGAGAATAATACCTAAATTCATTATTTATTCTCCTTTGACTCAACATCTAGCGGGATATCTAAAAAGACAATTTTGACAATCCAATATCCAATGACAACAAACAAAATGGGTAAATAAATACAGGATAATTCAAACCATAACGGAAAACCTATCGGCCCAGGTGAGTCTTTGGGTAAATAAGCACAAATACACCATCCAATTACATAAAAAATAGCTAATCCTAATGCCCAGCGAGCTTCCTTAGCCGCTAGCTTATACCGTTGTGATAAATCCATTATGAACTCCCGTTAGAATACTTTAACGTCAATAATTATATTAAACGACAAACAAAAAAGGCAGAAATATTCTGCCTTTGCCTAGAAAATTATAAATTAATCATACATTCCTAATTTCTTCTCTAAATAGTGGATATTTGCGCCACCTTTTTGGAAGTTTTCATCTTCAAGAATGAGTTCATGAAGTGGGATATTGGTTTTGATACCATCAATGATCGTCTCTGATAATGCATTTTGCATACGACGAATTGCGACCTCACGAGTATCACCGTATGTGATTAATTTTGCGATCATGGAATCATAATGTGGAGGAACGGTATAACCGCCATACACATGAGAATCCCAACGAACACCTAAACCACCTGGTGAGTGCAAGTGTGCCACTTTACCTGGAGATGGTAAGAATGTTTTTGGATCTTCTGCATTGATACGACATTCAATTGCATGACCTTTCACTTTAATATCTTCTTGTTTATAAGAAAGTGGTAAACCAGCCGCGATACGCAATTGTTCTTTCACCAAATCCACACCGGTAATCATTTCTGTTACTGGGTGTTCTACTTGAATACGAGTATTCATTTCAATGAAATAGAACTCACCATTTTCATATAAGAATTCAAATGTACCTGCACCGCGATAGCCAATTTCAACACAAGCCTTCGCACAGCGAGAACCAATATCACGACGAACTTCTTCGGTAATACCCGGTGCGGGTGCTTCTTCCACCACTTTTTGGTGACGGCGCTGCATAGAACAATCACGCTCTGCAAGATAGATTGCGTTACCGTGTGTATCAGCTAAAACTTGAATTTCAATATGGCGTGGATTTTCTAAATATTTTTCCATGTAAACCATATCATTGTTAAACGCTGCTTTTGCTTCTGCTTTTGTCATCGCAATGGATTCTTCAAGTGCATCTTCGCTACGTACCACGCGCATACCACGACCGCCGCCACCGCCAGACGCCTTGATAATAATTGGATAGCCAATACGTTTTGCAATTTCTTTATTTTTCGCGATATCGCTACCTACTGGGCCATCTGAACCAGGTACGCAAGGCACGCCTGCTTTTTTCATTGCTTTAATCGCAGAAACTTTATCCCCCATTAAACGAATAACATCCGCTGTTGGGCCAATAAAAATAAAACCAGAACGCTCAACTTGCTCTGCAAAATCCGCGTTTTCAGAAAGGAAACCATAACCAGGGTGAATCGCATCCGCACCGGTTACTTCTGCTGCGGCAATAATCGCAGGAATATTTAAATAACTTTTTACAGATGGCGCAGGTCCGATACAAACTGTTTCATCTGCAAGTAATACGTGTTTTAAATCACGGTCAGCGGTAGAGTGAACCGCCACAGTTTTAATGCCTAATTCTTTACAGGCACGCAAAATACGCAGTGCAATTTCACCACGGTTAGCAATCACAACTTTTTCTAACATAACAATTTCCACTTGGGTGAAAAAATGGCGAGAAAGCTCGCCATTTCAGATTGATAGGGATTATTCGATAACGATCAATGGTTGATCAAATTCAACCGCTTCGCCATCATTTACTAAGATTGCTTTAACCACACCAGCTTTATCAGCTTCGATACGGTTCATCATTTTCATTGCTTCAACGATACAAAGTGCATCACCTACTTTGACTGTTTGTCCCACTTCCACGAAAGCTTTCGCTTCTGGGCTTGGGCTGCGATAGAATGTACCCACCATTGGTGAACGTACTTGGTGACCAGACACTTCAGCTGCAGGCGCTTCCGCAGGTGCAGCCGCTGCAGGTGCTGACGCTGCTGCCGGAGCCGCAACCGGTGCGACTGGCGCCGCTGCATATTGAATTGCAGCAGGTGCAACAGCTGGTGCCGCACGACTAATACGTACTGTACCTTCTTCTTCTTGCACTTCTAATTCAGTGATACCCGATTCTTCTACTAATTCAATCAGTTTTTTGATTTTACGAATGTCCATACGTTCTTCCTAAAAATAATAATGAATTGTTAACCGCACTTTCAGAATTGATTTCCAAAGTGCGGTCATTTTGAAACCTGTTTTTTTATGTCGGCAAGATTACCGCAAAATCATGAACTTTGCGATAAATTTCTGCGAAAATCTGTAAATTTTGTGAAATTTTATGCTTTTTTATTTAAAAAATCTAACGCAAATTGGAGAGCGAACTCATAGCCTTTTGCACCTAAGCCACAAATCACGCCTTCAGCCACATCACTAAAGTAAGAATGATGACGGAATGGCTCGCGTTTATGTACATTAGACAAATGAATTTCAACAAACGGAATTGACACCGCTAGCAACGCATCACGCAATGCAACACTGGTATGCGTATAAGCTGCCGGGTTAATTAAAATAAAATCCACTTTCTGAAAACTTTGATGAATCTTATCAATTAACTTTTCTTCGCTATTTGCTTGGAAACACTCCAAATTCACATCATGCTGCGCAGCAAGTTTGCCCACATTTTCTTCAATGGCAGATAATGAAAGTGAGCCATAATGTTTGGGCTCTCTTGCACCCAACATATTTAAGTTCGGGCCATTTAACAGCAAAATATTGAATTTTTTTGACATTTTCACATCCTTTAACTTGTGCGAATTATAGCGATTTTTTATGTAATGGTGGTCGTATCTCTATGCAATTTTGGTAATAAATTCTGAATTCAAATCAATTAACGGTAAATCTGAGCCCGGCCATGAACGTAATACTTGATGTTGCATCAAATTCAATGTATCCAGTCCAGGTGTTACATTGGGGGTATATTGCGCTGCAATACGAGCAAGTTGTGTCAATCCAAGACTACTTTCAAGGCTCGAGCTGATCACGGCTTTTATGCCTAAACTATGCGCTTGAGCAATCAGCTTTTGACAATCTTGCAACGAGCCAATCAATGTTGGTTTAATCACAATGGCGCTTAAATGCGCTTCTTTTTCTAAAAGAAAATCTGGCTCTCGCACACTTTCATCCCAAGCAATATTAATACCTGTTTGAGCTGCAAACTGGCGGCTTTCTTCACGGGTTTTACAAGGTTCTTCTAGAAATTGAATACGTGAACGATGTTGCGGTTTCACTTTCTCCGCAAATTTTAAGGCTTTTTCTAATGTCCATTGACGATTCGCATCTAGACGTAATTGCAAATCAGGAATAGCTTCCAAAAACATGTCGGCAATTAAACCATCACGATTTGCTTCATACATGCCGACTTTGATTTTAGCAACTTTATCACCTGGCATTTGATTCAGTTCTGAATATAACTCATCAGGATCACCATAGCACAAAGGTGCAGTGTGATAGTTACCTTCCTCATTTAAATAACGTTTCATTTCATCCATCGCCGTGCTAATACCGAAGGCAACAGAAGGATAACAACCATCAAGGGGGACTCTTGGCGCTTCGCAGCTTGCATGACACCAATTCGTCAGCCATTCAATGGCTTGCTCTTGCGCTTGTTCAATGGTTTCTTCGCTAAAACCAGGTAAAGGTGCAATTTCTCCCCAGCCATCACGGCTACAAGCAACACGCACGATTACCCCCTCTCGACGTTTTAAAAAACGTCCACGTAAAATCAATTGGCTATCGACGGGAATAGAATAACGATAAAGATTAAATGATTTGGTTTCCATCTTATTCTCCTTGATGACAAAAGTGCGGTTAAAAACACACTGATTTTTAACCGCACTTTTATGTTCAAATTAAGGATTGCGTCTAAATTTGCTGAAGTCTGGCGCGCGTTTTTCGTTGAACGCGTTACGACCTTCTTGTCCTTCTTCAGTCATATAGAACAACATGGTTGCATTACCCGCTAATTCTTGTAAGCCAGATTGACCATCACAGTCTGCATTCAATGCAGCTTTTAAGCAACGCAATGCAATTGGACTATTACGTAACATTTCACGGCACCAACGCACGGTTTCTTTTTCTAAATTAGCGTAAGGTACTACGGTATTCACTAAGCCCATATCTAATGCTTCTTGAGCATTATATTGACGGCATAAGAACCAAATTTCGCGGGCTTTTTTCTGCCCCACTAAACGTGCCATATAGCTTGCGCCCCAGCCACCATCAAATGAACCGACTTTAGGACCAGTTTGACCGAAAATCGCATTGTCTGCCGCAATAGTTAAATCACATAACATATGAAGTACGTGACCACCACCAATCGCATAACCTGCGACCATTGCCACCACTGGTTTTGGACAAGTACGAATATCACGTTGGAAATCCAATACATTTAAGTGATGTACACCGCTTTCATCTTTGTAACCGCCGTAGTCACCACGAATTTTTTGGTCACCACCAGAACAGAATGCTTTTTCGCCTTCACCGGTTAATACAATCACGCCAATTTTTTCATCGAAACGCGCGTTAGAAAAAGCATGGATCATTTCTTTGACTGTTTGCGGACGGAATGCATTGCGCACTTCTGGACGATTAATCGTGATTTTTGCAATACCATCAGTCGATTTGTGGAAACGGATATCAGTATAACCTTCGCTATGGTCAACCCACTCAACTGGTGCATATAAAACATCATCTTTTGGATTTTGCATTGTTCTTTCCTTTATAAGTGTAAAAAGTGCGGTCATTATAGCGGAAGTTTCTTACTTCAGGAAAGAAAATCAATTACTGAAGACTTTACAATTATGTCGTTATTGTTAAAATTCCGCCATTCCAACTTTAGTAAGGAAATTTAAGTGAAAAAAATTATTTTTTTAAGCAGCATCATGTTATTGAATGCTTGTGGTTTATTTGGTTCATCACAATCAACTATTCCTGCTGAATTCGCACAAGCAGACTATCTCCTGTCTGATGCCAATGCAAAAACATGGGCTGTAGCGAGTAAACAAGCTGAACAATGTATCTATCCTAATTTAACTCGTATTCAGCAACAACATTTTGCAAAAGAAGATAGCTATATTCATTCCCAATATGTTTTTTTCTATCCGTTAGAAAAAATCATCGGTGAAGATTATGTAAAAATGATTCAAAAAGATGAAAAATCGATGAATTATGCGACCTATCAATTTAAGAAATTCCGCGCAGAACTTGGTGATGTCGATGCATTAGAGCCAAAAGCTTGCCAAATCTTACGTACTCAGGCAAAAGAAGACTTAGATGTGGTGAAAGGCCAGTATGTAAATGGCATGGTAGATGAAACGAAGAATGATGACGGCACATTGAAGAAAAGTGGAGATGGCATTGCTACCAATCAGAACAAATTCTTCTTTGATATTATTAAATGGGGTTCAGCCCTTCTTCTCTAATTTTTCATTATTTTCTATAAAAACAACGGCGTAACTAATTTTACGCCGTTTTTGTATTCAGAGAAAACGATTACGATCAAAAAAAGCTTAGATTTTAAGTAAAAAAGCAAAATAGTCATTTAAATTAAAGTCATTTTCAGCTAGTCTAGCAGGAATTAGTTTTTACAAGGAGAAAACATCATGACAACGCTTTTTGATATTGCACAAAACTGGTTAAATCAAGATCCTGATGCAGAAACTCACGCAGAATTAACCGCACTTTTAACGGCGGCGAAAAATGGTGATGAAAAAGCACAATCTGAATTACAAGCTCGCTTTAGTGGCCGTTTACAATTTGGTACTGCGGGGCTTCGTGGACCATTACAAGCAGGCCCTATGGGTATGAACCGTGTTTTAGTGGCACAAGCTGCGGGCGGTTTAGCAGATTATTTAAAAGATTACGACAAACAACCTTCTATCGTAATTGGTTATGATGGTCGTAAAAACTCTGATGTTTTCGCACGTGATACTGCTGAAATCATGGCGGGTGCAGGCGTGAAAGCTTATTTACTTCCACGTAAATTACCAACGCCAGTATTAGCTTACGCAATCCAATATTTTGATACCACAGCAGGTGTGATGGTGACGGCAAGTCACAACCCACCAGAAGATAATGGTTATAAAGTTTATTTAGGTAAAGCGAACGGCGGTGGCCAAATCGTTTCTCCTGCAGATAAAGATATCGCGGCATTAATCGACAAAGTAGCAGCGGGTAATGTAAAAGATTTACCACGTAGCCAAGATTATGTTGTGTTAGATGATGAAGTGGTTAACGCTTATATTGAAAAAACGGCATCTCTTGCTAAAGAACCTCAAGCAGACATTAACTACGTTTATACTGCAATGCACGGTGTAGGCTATGAAGTATTAAGCAAAACCTTAACCAAAGCGGGTCTTCCACAACCTCATATTGTGGCGGAACAAGTATGGCCGGACGGCACATTCCCAACAGTAAACTTCCCTAACCCAGAAGAAAAAGGTGCATTAGATTTAGCTATTAAAGTAGCAAAAGAACACAATGCAGAATTCATTATTGCCAATGACCCAGATGCAGACCGTTTAGCGGTGGCAGTTCCAGATGCACAAGGTAACTGGAAACCTTTACATGGTAACGTAGTCGGTTGTTTCTTAGGTTGGTATTTAGCAAAACAATATCATGCAAAAGGTGAAAAAGGCGTATTGGCGTGTTCTTTAGTGTCTTCTCCTGCACTTGCTGAAATTGCGAAAAAATACGGTTTCCAATCAGAAGAAACATTAACCGGTTTCAAATACATCGGTAAAGTTCAAGGCTTATTATTCGGTTTCGAAGAAGCACTTGGCTACTTAGTTGACCCAGATAAAGTACGCGATAAAGATGGTATTTCAGCGGCGATCGTGTTCTTAGATTTAGTGCGTCACTTAAAAGCACAAGGTAAAACCTTAGCGGATTACGCCAATGACTTCACACAAGAATTCGGTGCTTATGTAAGTGGTCAAATTTCTATTCGTGTAAGCGATTTATCTGAAATTGGTAAATTAATGGCCGCACTTCGTAACACGCCACCAGCAGAAGTAGGTGGCGTTAAAGTGGCACAATTCATCGACCATACGAAAACAGATCGTCAAAGCGACATCCTTGTATTCGTATTAGAAAACGGTAGCCGCTTAATCGTTCGTCCATCAGGTACTGAACCGAAAATCAAGTTCTATCTTGATGCTCGCGGTAAAGATCCAAAAGACGCGGATCAAGTTTTAGCACAATTTGATGAAGGCGTTCGTCAAATCCTTCGTCAAGATGCTTACGGCAAACAAGATTGCTAATTGAGCAAACTATTAAATAATAAAAAACGCTAGGTTTGATGCCTAGCGTTTTATTTTTGCTTATTTCAATGCAAGTTGTAACTTGCCCTGATGTTTTTCTAATAAAGCCTCTGCTTGAGCACGATCTAATCCACTCAGAATCATCATAATCGCTAATTTCGCATTTTGATCAGCCTGCTTTAATGTCTCTTCTGCGAGTGCCTTATCGCAATCCGTAGCTTGCATAACAATGCGAATGGCGCGTGCTTTCAGCTTTTCATTACTTGCCTGAACATCCACCATTAAGTTTTGATAGCATTTACCCATTAAGATCATAGAAGCTGTAGTAAGCATATTCAGTACTAATTTTTGTGCCGTACCTGATTTTAGACGGCTCGAACCAGTCAATACTTCTGGCCCCACTACCGTATCAATGGCAATATCCACAATATTTGCCATCGCTGAATTCGGATTACTTGCAATCGAAACCGTCACTGAACCTAAACTTTTTGCATATTCCAATGCACCAATCACATAAGGGGTTCGGCCACTTGCAGCAATACCCACCAACACATCTTTTGAGGAAAATTGAATTGTTTGTAAGTCAATCACGGATTGTGCTTTACTGTCTTCCGCCCCTTCAATTGGATGACGTAATGCGCGCTCGCCGCCTGCAATAATACCTTTTACCATTTCAGGTGACACACCAAATGTTGGTGGGCATTCAGAAGCATCGAGCACCCCCAATCGACCACTGGTTCCCGCGCCAATATAGACTAATCGACCACCTTTTTGAAATGCGGCAACAATACGCTCGACCGCTTGGGCAATTTGAGGTAAACATTTTTCAATTGCCAAAGGCACTTGCTTATCTTCATCATTCATTAATTGCACAATTTCCAATGCAGATAAACTATCCACATTCATGGAATTGGGATTCCGTTGCTCAGTAATTAAAGTTGAAAGGGTTTGTAATAAATTCTCTGCCATAGTTTATTCCTTTGGAAAAATCGCCCCTAAACTGACCGCACTTGTAGCGCCCGTTACACTCGGTAAATTAGCGGGCAAATTATGCATACGACGATAAGCGAGCCAAGCAAATGCCGCTGCTTCCACATAATCAATATCAAGATCTAATTCAGTCGTCAGCTGAATACGCCAACTTGGCAATGCTTGTTTTAAGCCATTCATGATCGCCTGATTTTTAGCGCCACCGCCACAAACAAGTAATCGGCATGGTAATGCTGTCTGAATATTGTTAAGGGCTAAAACAATGCTTTGCACGGTAAATTCAGCCAAGGTGGCTTGCACATCTTGTGGTAAAAGTGCGGTCGTTTTACCTGCTATTTTTTGAATTTTATTCTCTAGCCAAGCCAAATTAAATAATTCACGCCCCGTGCTTTTCGGTGGGGGTAGTTGAAAGAAATCTTCATCTAATAATGCCGCTAACAAATCTGGATTTACTTGACCCGAAGCCGCCCATTCACCATTTTTGTCGTAAGCTTTGCCTTGATGTTTTTCGATCCATTGGTCGAGCAAGGTATTACCCGTTCCCGTATCAAAGCCAATGACAGGCTGTTCAGGTATCAATAAGGATACGTTACTAATCCCGCCAACATTAAGTACCACCGTCGCCCAGTTAGGATCAAAAAATACCGCTTGATGAAAAGCGGGCACTAAAGGCGCTCCTTGTCCACCAAACGACATATCTTTACGGCGCAAATCACCAACGACCGTAATACCTGTTTTAGCCGCTAATAAATTCATATCACCGATTTGCATGGTAAACGGAAATTGACCTTTTGGGGAATGCCACACTGTTTGACCATGGCAGCCTATTGCTTCGATCTGTTCTGGTTTTAACTGATGTTTACGTAAAAAGGCATTTACACAATCGGCATAAAGTAAACCAAATTGATGATCAAGCTCCCCCAGAGCCTGTAACGTAGTTTCGCCGGATTGAATAAGTGCGGTCACTTTTTCACGTAAATTTGCCGGCATCGGCGTGAAATCTGCTGCAATTAATTTGGTTTGATTAGATTGGATGTTAGTAAGGGCAATGTCCACACCATCAAGACTGGTGCCGGACATAATGCCAAGATAATAAGTCATAATATTTAATTCGTGAGTTTTTCAGAATTATAGCGGATTTTAAAAAAATAAAAAAAGAGAGAACATTGTCGTTCTCTCTTTTCATCATGAATAACTCTTATAAGTCGTCAATGACTAAATCGTTTTTTAGCTATTGATGGAATAAGGTAACGGTTCAATTTTCAGAATGGTTCCATCTTCTGGTAAACGGAAATGCGCCCCTTCTTCTAAATCGTTATTCATCACCACTTGTAACCATAAAACGCCGTCAAAATTAACCGTACTGACGATCGTGCCCGTTTTACGCCAAGCCGTTTCTAACTGCATTTCAATTTCACTGCCGATTTTTGGCGTAACCGTGGTTTCTCCTGAAAGCACATACATCGCACGTTTATTGGCGCCACGATATTTGGCTCTAGCGACGGTTTCCTGCCCGATATAACAGCCTTTAGTAAAAGAAATTGCTTGTTCAATCGCTTGTAAATTCAATGCCTGCGGGATAAATTCATTTTGTGTTTCCGCACTCAAGCTTGGTAAACCCGCTTGAATATTCGCACAAAGCCATTGTTTTTCATCGCCATTGAAGGTGACATCTAACGGTGTTGGATTGATCAAAATTGCTCGGTTTTCATCAATATCCAAGATGATTTGTGCTTGAATTCGACCGCACTTTTCACCAATCAAGCCAACAATTTGCCAATCCAATACTTGAAAAGTCACTTTTGAAAACACGGCGTATTTTTTTAAATGATCGAGTGGCGCAAATAAATTTTTCGGCATTAAAATCAAAAACTGCTCTGCAGAAAGCTTAATTAAGCGGAACAACGAGTTCATTTTGCCTTTAGGATCACAATGCGCTGTAAGCGTTGAAGCGCCTGCTGCCAAATGCACCACATCACAAGTTAATTGGCCTTGCAGATATTTCTCCGCATCTACGCCCGCCACTTCCACCAAATCATATTGGTTTAATGAAATAAATGTTGCCATGATTTTTCCTATTCAAGGTTTTGAATTTGCTCACGCATTTGTTCGATTAATACTTTTAATTCCACGGCGGAAGCAGTGATGTCTGCATTAATGGATTTTGATGCCAACGTGTTAGATTCACGATTGAGCTCTTGCATCATAAAATCCAGTTTACGCCCCACTGCTCCACCTTTTTTCAAGATGTTGTTGGTTTCTTTCACGTGCATTTGCAGACGATCTAATTCTTCCGCCACATCTACACGTTGCGCCAATAAAATCATTTCTTGTTCGACACGTTGTGGATCTAGTTGAATCTTCGCTTCTTCAAAACGCTGTAATAAACGCTCACGCTGCCATTGTAAAACCGCCGGCATTTGTGACCGCACTTTTTCAGCTTCTACAGTAATACCATCTAGACGTTGTTGAATAATGGCTTGTAATTTTTCGCCTTCACGCCCACGCATTGCAATAAATTCCACCAACAATTCATCAAAAGCTGTCAACAAATCTTGACTGATGGCATCTAAATCTTGCTCAGCCGCTTCCACCACGCCGGGATAACG
>CAKQTN010000007.1:0-31096 GCA_934276625.1 uncultured Haemophilus sp. | reverse complement strand
TGTGTAACAAATTGTTTTAATTATATTTTATTCCAAGAAGTATACTTCTTTTAGTTGGTATTGACATACCAACTAAAAGAAGTATACTTCTTTTAGTTGGTATTGACATACCAACTAAACAAACACTGATAAAAATATTTTTAATTAACATTTAACATAAGGAATCGGAGTAAAACATGCCAAAAATTGAATTATCAAGTAAATGGTCTTGTGATGGACGTGAGTTAAAACCTAAAGTTGGAGCAAACCAAAGTGATATTTGGATATATGATGGACGTGAGCTAAAACCTAAAGTCGGAGCAAAACAAAGTGATATTTGGGTATATGATGGACGTGAGTTAAAACCTAAGGTTGGAGCAAAACAAAGTGATATTTGGGTGACAGAAGGGAATAAGATTAAGCCTAAAATTTCAGCAAACTATAATACTACTTATGAATTAAATGGTAACCCGATTTTAGTTGCCTTTGGTCAAGTTGTTTTAAAACTTTGGTAAGAGAGAGGTAATTATGTCTAAAAAAATTAGAAATTCTGCAATTTATAAAGATTTAATTATTGAATCTGCTGAAGATTATACCGTTACTATCAGATGCCGTGACAGAAAAACACGAAACATGTTAAGAGAAATTTCTGAAGATCTTGGTTTTGAATATTCTGACGAATGGAATACTCGTTATTTTGGCCATCGATTAATTAATTTCATCAACGGCGTTGATACCCGTAGAGAAACTACAAAACTCGCAGAGGATAAATTCCCAGAAGAACTTATCTCAGATACTGATACTACAGAGTATATTTCTGATGAGGATTGGGAATGGTGGTGTGGATTATCAGATACACTAAAATATATTGTGTTATGGAATATTAAAGATGAATTTCTTGATGAAGACTATGGCCTAACTCCTGAATATGATGATTTAAGTCAGGAAATTTCTACAGAACTAGATCTTTATGACAGAAATGGTGCAATCGCTTTCTATTTGAAAGATTATATTGTAGGTGTGCATTTCTCAGATGGTAATTTTGAACCTGGAATAACTCATAAATTTGTCATTCCGGATAATGTGTATAATATTAGAGAGTTGCCTAAATTGTCACATATTAAGCAATTGTCTTCATTATCGTTCCATGGTTGGGGTGGCGGTTTTGGTTCGGAGGAAATTGATTTGCTTGCTCAAATTCCTCAACTGAAAGAACTGGATCTTACTACTAATAGTGTTTCTGGAGATGCTCTAGAAAAATTATCCTCGTTGACTAATTTAAGAGCTCTTTCTTTACCATATTCGGGGGATTGGAGTGCTGATGAGTGTAGTATGTTAGCCGCATTAGGTGATAAATTACCAAATTGTGTAATTAATCTACATGTTGGTACTTATGAGGATATTAGTAATCTTGCTGCATTAAAAAACCTTAATGTATCATCACTTTCATTCAGAGATTGGGATGAGTCTGTAAAGGAAGATGTAATAGATTTGATAATTTCATTCTCTAGTATTAAAGAATTAGACCTTTCTGGTAATAAAGTAGATATTCAATTATTAACTAAATTAGCGTCTTTGCCTAATTTAAGCACCCTTTATTTAGAAGATACTAAGAATTTTGATTACTACAGCATAGAACCTGATAGTGATGAGTGTAATCAACTTCAAAGTGCATTACCAAATTGTAAAATTCGGTATAGCATATAATAAGTTGGATTTACGATTGACTGACTTTATAAATAACACCGTGTGTAATACATGCGGTGTTTATTATTTTTATTGTGGAATGGCAAGTATATAGAAAGAAATATTACTTATTCGTTTTGGTGTTCCCATATTTAAATAAATTTCAAGTATTGGAGAAAATGTGGAAAAATCTTTACCTCCTAAACCCAGTGTTTCAGAAGTTAATAAATATCTAAATGAATGGGAAAATCTTGAAGGTTATACTTCACAAGAAAGGGCATTAAATAAACTTTTTCTAGAGTTATTACCTGGAAATTCTGAAATAACTGATATTTTATTAAAGGCATCATGTTTAAATGATTTTTATAGCACAAGAATATTTGCTATTTATCCTGTGGCAAAACGTATTTTAAGTATTAAAGATCTAGATAAACGTTTAAAGGCTGGTGATATCAAATTAGTTCGTGAATTAGGAAATATAAAAATTGGTGATAACAAAAGGTATTTTTATTCTTTTGCGACTAAATATTGTAGTCATCATAATCCAATTGCTTTTCCAATTTATGATAGCTATGTGGAGAAAGTTCTCGTTTATTTTAATAAAGTAGATAAATTTTCATCTTTTAAAATAAAAGATTTAAAAGATTACAGAAAATTTAAAGGGATTTTATTAGATTTTCAAAGATATTATAAATTAGAGAGATTCGATTTAAAAGAGATTGACCGATATCTTTGGTTATTAGGTAAGGAGTTTTTTCCAAAAAAAATAATAACCTATTCTTAATATAAAATAAAAGGCTAGATTCTTTATAGTATCTAGCCTTTTCAGATTTTTTAGTAGAACCATCTTTTTTATAAATACAAACTTGGCTCGTCTTCCGTTGGACGTGTTTTAAATCGGCGGTGGAGCCACATGTATTGTTCCACACCTTTTAAGATTTCTTTTTCCACGACTTTATTCATTCTTGCAGCGATCGCCGTTTCATCTGAAAGATCTGCAAAATCCACTGGTGGCGAAATACTGACCGTATAGCCTGAGCCGTCTTTATTGCGTAATGGGGCAAAAGGCACGACTTTGCAATTTGGTGCGGATTTAAGCAGATAATAACTCCCCGTCGTGGTTGCTGCTTCTTGTACAGCAAAGAAAGGTACAAATACGGCATTTTTTCTGCCGTAGTCATGATCAGGTGCATACCAAATGGTTTCACCTTTGCGTAAAGCTTTGAACATTCCACGTAGATCTTTTCGGTTCAGCATATCTTTATTTGAACGTAAGCGACCTTTAATTTGTAACCAATCGAGTACAGGATTGTCATTTGGACGATAAACACCTATACCGGGATGATCTAAGCCCACAATACGTGCGCCTAACTCAAGAGTGAGGAAATGAACACCCACAAAGATAATGCCGTCTTGAGCATTTTCTTTTAAATAATTTAAGCCTTCAATTTTTGACCATTTTTTAATGCGCGCATCAGACCAAAACCACGCCATGCCGGTTTCAATAATCGCCATACCAACAGCACGTAAGTTTTCTTGCAAAATGGCTTCACGTTCTTGCTCGGGCATTTCTGGGAAGCAGAGCTCAAGATTTCGACGAGCAATTGCAGCACGGCGTTTTCCTACTTTTAATTTTGAGAAAAGCCAGCCTAAGCCATTGCCGATGTGACGTAAAATTGGATAGGGAAGTAACAAAAGGCTTCGCCAAATCGCCACACCAAGCCAAAAGCCCCAGTATTTAGGTGCAAGAAAGTGCGGTTGAAATTGAGGGAGTTTTTCGTTTTTCATAATTCTTTTCTGGTTAGTTCGGCGTGTAGTTTATCGCAAATTTGAGTTGTGGTAAAATTGCACCAAATTTTTATTATTCAAACAGAGAGATTTCAAAATGGCTCAATATTCTGCCAATTTTAATCAAGCGAAAGTATTAGTGTTAGGCGATGTTATGCTTGACCGTTACTGGTTTGGTGCAACTAATCGTATTTCACCGGAAGCACCGGTTCCTGTGGTTCGTGTACAAGATAATGAAGAGCGTGCAGGTGGTGCAGCAAACGTGGCAATGAATATTGCTTCTCTTAATGTCCCTGTGCAAATTTTAGGTTTAATTGGTCAAGATGAAACAGGTTCTGCCTTAACGACTTTATTACAGCATCAAAAAATTGATTGTAATTTTGTGGCATTGGATACTCACCCAACTATCACGAAATTACGTATTTTGTCTCGTCATCAACAATTACTACGCTTGGACTTTGAAGAAGATTTCCAAAACGTAGAATGCCAAGAGTTGCTAGCAAAATTGGAAACTGAAGTGAAAAACTTTGGTGCGTTAGTGCTTTCGGATTACGGTAAAGGCACGTTAAAAGATGTGCAAAAGATGATCCAAATTGCACGCAAAGCGAACGTGCCCGTGTTGATTGATCCAAAAGGCACGGATTTTGAACGTTATCGTGGTGCGACTTTACTGACACCAAATATGTCAGAGTTTGAAGCGGTGGTAGGTAAGTGTGATTCAGAAGAAGAAATTATTGAGAAAGGTTTAAAATTAATTTCAGACATCGAATTGACCGCACTTTTAGTGACGCGCTCCGAAAAAGGCATGACATTACTTCGTCCAAATCAAGAACCATTCCATCTACCAACTGTTGCAAAAGAAGTGTTTGATGTAACGGGGGCGGGCGATACGGTAATCAGTGTTCTAGCAACCGCACTTGCAGATGGTCGTTCTTTTGAAGAATCTTGCTATTTAGCTAATGTGGCGGCAGGTATTGTGGTTGGTAAATTGGGCACATCAACCGTTTCTACTGTGGAATTAGAGAATGCAATCCATGGTCGTTCTGAAACCGGTTTCGGTATTATGTCAGAAAGCCAATTAAAAACTGCAGTATCTCATGCTAAAGCGCGCGGTGAGAAAATTGTGATGACAAACGGTTGTTTCGATATTCTTCATCCAGGCCATGTGTCTTATTTAGAAAATGCTCGCAAACTTGGCGATCGTTTAATTATTGCCGTGAATACGGATGATTCAGTCAAACGCTTAAAAGGTGAAAGTCGCCCAATTAACAATCTTAATGCACGTATGGCAGTATTGGCTGGTTTAGCTTCAGTGGATTGGGTGGTCTCTTTTGATGAAGATACACCACAACGTTTAATCGGCGATATTTTACCGGATTTATTGGTAAAAGGCGGCGATTACAAACCAGAAGAGATTGCAGGCAGTAAAGAAGTATGGGCGAACGGCGGCGATGTTCGTGTATTGAATTTCGAAAATGGCTGTTCAACCACTAACGTAATTGAGAAAATTAAAGCGCTGAAAGATTAATCGCTTTATAAAAACGACGGGCAACCTGTTTCACAAGTTGCCCGTTTTTTATTTTAGAATTTATATCGGATATTGCCGAAATAAACACGACCTTCTTCCGGGTAGCCTGCTTGATAGTAGTAGTTTTTATCAAAGAGGTTTGAGACACCCGCTTCTAAACTTAATCCTGAAACAGGTTCATAGATCAATTTCGCATTACTGTTTCCAAAACCAGAGAGTTTCCCAGTGTTACCGCCATCTAAATAATAACGCCCATGTTCCGCTTCTTGGCTCACATAAAGTGAAAGATTTGGTAACATTTTCCAATCAATAAATGCAAAGAATTTATGTTTTGGCACATTCTTCACAATGAGATCTTGGGTTTTATTTTTTGCATGGGTATAGGTGTAATTTGCACCTAACGTTAAATTATCCGTTGCAAAAAGATTAACGGAGAGTTCAACGCCTTTAAACGCTTCTTTACCTACGTTTTGATATTGGTTAAGTTTTTTGCTAATTGCCACTTCTTCAATGGCATCTTTCACTTCAGAGTAGAACAGTGCGCTATCTACTCTTAACCAATCGCCAAAGGTATGCATATAGCTGGCTTCGTAGTGGTAGGCAGTTTCTGGGCTTAAAAACGGATTTGGCTCAGTACGACCAAATCGGCGAGAATAACGTTCTTTCATTGTGGCAAAACGTGTTTTCTTTGCAAAACTTAGTGCAAATTCATCATGTTCAGAGAAATGATGAGCAAGTTTGATTTGATAATTAAAGGCGTGTTTATTACCGATATCAAATGGGCAAATCGCATTTTTTTGGTGAGTTGAAACACATTGTTTTTCAAACTTCTCTGCACGGCTAGCATCGCGTTTATCGTAGCTGATACCAGTAATCAGTGATGTTTGCTCATTAAAGCGATGAGTATTTTCTAAACCAAAGCTGTAGGTACGATCTTTATCTACTGCGGTCGGTTCATCATCATTATGTTCGCGATGTACGTCATATTTAATGATGGTAGAGAATTTTAAGCGGTCTTTTGAGGTTAAATCCCCGCCTAAATCAAAGCCAGCACCGTAGGAATAGTCACGGTAATAGCTATTAAAGCTTGATTTTTTCTTTTGAGTGCTGAATGTGGCATCATCAAAAGCACGTAGGTCATTTTTAAAGGTATCGTAAAATGCTTTCGTGTTTAGCGTGAGATTGTGGGCGCCAAATTCAGTATGGGAAAGGAAATAGATACTGTCTTTATCCCACATCGGCCAGCGCCAATAGCGTTCAAAGCTATCAGATCCAGAATAGAAAGGTGATTCTTTGGTGCCTTTTTGTGTGGAGAACGCCAGTGCGTATTCATCATGCTCATTTGGTGTATAAGCGACTTTCAAACTTAGTTTTTTATCACGCTGTTTAGAATTTTCTGCTCGGCCACCATCATCCCCTTTTGGATTGATTTGTTGATAATGATGAGAAAGTTGTAAGCCTTGTTTTTCAACAAAAGAACCACTTATTTGCGCATAGAATAGTTCTTGTTTAGTGCCTAAATTAAAATCTGTTTTATTGGTTGCTGTGCCACCACTTTTACCGTGTGAAAATCCATAGCCAATAGAACCTTCGAAAGGTTGAGTTGGTTTTTTAGAAATTAAATTTACGGCACCACCCATCGTATTTGCGCCATAAAGCACAGAGCTTGCGCCCTTAGAAATATCAATACGAGATAAATCAAAGGTGGTAAAACGCCCCAAGTCCATTTCACCATCATAAGGAACATAAACCGGAATACCATCCATAAATACGGGTACCCGGCGAGCATTAAAACCACGCACGAGTAAGTTGTATTCGTTGCGTGCGCCGCCATGTTCGACAAACACACCCGGTGTGCTTTTTGCTACATCAGACACACGATCTTGGTTATTTTTTTGTAATTCAGCCTGGTCAATACGAGCGGTGCTGAGATCACTTGATTTTTCACCGATGACTTCAATTTGGCCAAGGGTAAATACATTTTCGGCATAAGCAGGCAAGCAAGCCAAACTAATGGCGATGCAAAGCAGTTTCTTTTCCATTGGAACATCCTTTTAGGTTAGGGTTGAAGCGTAACTTCAATGCAATGGTGATCGCGGCGAAAATTTTTTCATCATTATGAGGGAAATTTTCTCGCAAAGTGCGGTTAGCATCGCTGAAGTTTATTTTTCCGTTAGCTAATTCGGTGAATAAAACCGAAGGGTTGAGCTGAAGTTGCTCCGCAATTTGCAGAATTGAAAAGTGCTCAAACGTCATGATCAAACGATCTAAATTGCAATAGGTGGGATAGCGATTATGTGTCACCAAATCGGTAAATTGTTGCACAATTTTGACCGCTTTATTTTTTCGATTAAAGAAGTGTAAAACCACGCCCAAAATAAGCAGTAACGCCGAACCTAAATGCCACTGAAATATGCCCTGAATGGGCCACTGAAAGTAGATCCCTAAGCCACTGAACAATATGCCAGCCAATCCCGCAATGAGCATGCAAAGCAAGCAAAACTTATAAATTACATCCCATTTCATTTTTTCACCTTTAGCTATGAATAATAAATGTTATATAATAAAAAACATAACGATGACATTCTACCAAAATTTATTTACTATGTTAAAAAATATATAGCGTTAAAATAAAGTCATCTCATTTTAAATCGCTAAAAGAGGGAAGAATATGAAAAAATGGATAGGTATTGCACTTGCGCTTTGTGTATCAACCAGTGCATTTGCAACAGAAGAAATCGCTTATTTGGCGGGGGAATTACCTCCATCAGCTAAAATTGAAAAAGTATTAAGTGCGGGTAATCCGGCTGATGTGTTGCTCCTTTCAAGCGCGCCCAATAAATTACTGGGATTGGCGGGATTTAATATGGAAAAACGTGGAAAATTGTTTCCTTCAGCACAACAATCTTTACCAACCTTAGGGAAAATTGCCGGAAAAGGCAGCACGCTCTCGCCAGAGAAAATTGTGGCATTGCAACCGAATTTAATTATTGATGTAGGCAATGTTACCCCAAACTATATCGATCAAGCAAAACGGACTTTTGACCAAACAGGTGTACCTTATTTGCTGCTAGACGGCAAACTCAGTGAAACACCGACCACTTTGCGTTACTTGGGAAAAATACTAGGCGTAGAAAATCTCACTGAACCTCAAGCGAAGTATGCAGAAGAAACCCTCAAACAAGCGGTCGAAAATGCCTCTAAATTGACCAAAACCTTCTATTTAGCTCGTAGTGCAGATGGCTTACAAACAGGACAAAAAGGCTCTATTCATACAGAAGCCATTGAAATGGTTGGTTTAAAAAATGTGGTGGAAGGCGATCATAAAGGGCTCACGCAGGTTTCGATGGAGCAGCTTTTATTATGGAATCCTGATGTGATTTTCACCCAATATCCTGAGTTTTTGCAAACCTTAAAAGATAATCCGCAATGGCAACAGTTAAGTGCGGTTAAAAATGGACGGGTTTTTTTAATCCCGAATAATCCATTTGGTTGGTTAGATTCGCCACCTAGTGTGAACCGTTTGCTTGGCGTACGTTGGGTCTCGCATTTAGTTAGCGGTAAACCTATGACTGAATTTACAAAAGAAGTACAAACGTTTTATCACGTGTTCTATCAGATTGAATTAACCCAAGATCAAGCAACTCAATTGCTGCATGATGTGAAATAGTTATGCCGTATTTTGTTCAACGTAATCCCAAACTCTTTTTCACTTCGTTAGTGATTTTATTAGTCGGCACCATTTTGCTTTCATTGAATGTGGGGCGATTTCCGATTTCTCCCCTTCAACTTGGACAAGCGATTCGTTGTCTATTTGAAACGGAATGTCAAACGCCTTCTTCCGTTGAAACGGTGCTTTGGCATATTCGTACCCCGCGTATTTTGGTCGCCTGTTTAGTCGGTGCCGCATTAGCCGCCGCAGGCGCGACTTATCAAGGGATGTTTAAAAATCCGTTGGTTTCTCCTGATATCTTAGGTGTTTCAAGCGGTGCTGGGCTAGGGGCATCACTGGCAATTTTCTACAATTTACCGATGTTTTACGTGCAGCTTTTTGCCTTTAGTGGCGGTATCTTGGCGGTGCTGTGTGTTTCGATGGTCGCATCACGAAGCCGTAATCAAGATCCGATTTTGGTCTTAGTGCTTTCAGGGATTGCTATCGGTTCATTACTTGGTGCAGGTATTTCACTGTTAAAAATTTTAGCCGATCCTTTCACCCAATTACCTTCGATTACTTTTTGGCTATTAGGCAGTTTCACGGCCGTAGGAGTGAAAGAATTAACTCAACTTGCCCCTATTTTGATACTCGGCATTCTGCCACTTTTCTTATTGCGTTGGCGCTTAAATCTGCTCGCCTTAGAAGAAGATGAGGCTAAAAGCCTCGGTATTCCTATCCAACGCACGCGCTATATTTTGATTATTTTCACTACGCTTTGCACCGCAAGTGCGGTCTCCATTACGGGGATTATTGGCTGGGTCGGTTTGCTTGTACCCCATATCGCGCGATTATTAGTGGGGGCCAATTTTATTTTATTGCTGCCGACATCGTTGTTGCTTGGCGCGAGTTTTTTACTTCTCACCGACACACTCGCCCGCACGGTTGCAAGCATTGAACTTCCCATCGGGATTTTAACTTCTGCTTGTGGTGCCCCATTTTTCCTCTATTTATTGTTGAGAGGGCGAAAATGAATTTAATTGAAACGCAACAACTGAAGATTGGCTATGGCAGTAAGCCTCTGCTAGACAGGATCAATTTTGCATTAAAACCTCAGCAAATTTGCTGTTTACTTGGTGCCAATGGGGCGGGGAAAAGTACTTTCTTAAAAACCTTACTAGGTTTGCAACCTGCACTTAATGGGCAAATTCTCTTTCAAAATCGACCGCTTGCTACATATTCTGCCGCTGAATTAGCACGCGAAATTGCCTATGTGCCGCAAGCACACGCGCAACTTTTTCCTTTTCTGGTGCAAGATATGGTGTTGATGGGGCGTTCTGCATATCTAAAATGGTATCAAACCCCAAAAGCCGAAGATAAAGATCTTGCTCTTGCGGCTTTAGCGGAATTACAAATAACCCACCTTGCTAAACGTTATTACCATGAACTCAGTGGGGGCGAAAAACAACTCGTGCTCATCGCCCGAGCCATTGCACAACAGGCGAAATTGTTGATTATGGACGAACCAACAGCCAGTCTTGATTTCGGTAACCAAATTAGAGTGTTGGAAAAAATTAAACAGTTACAACATCAAAATATCGCCTTACTGATTACGACTCACAATCCTCAACAAGCGGTCTATTTAGCTGAAAATATTGCGATGCTCGATCAAGAATTTGGTTTCCAGCAAGGTGAAAAAAGTGAACTGATGACCTTTGAAAACCTCGCCAAAATTTACCGCACTTCAGTTCAGGAATTGCAAAAACATCTCAATTTATAAAAGGATAAATTGGTTCCCATAAATTCGTTATAATTTAACTTATATAAGGATTGTGCTATATTCCATTCAATTTAAATAAGGAGTTTAAATGAAAAAATTAGCTACTTTAGCCGCCTTAATGGCAATTACATTCTCAAGTCAAGCTGCTGATCTTTATCTTTATGCTGGTGCGGGTTTAAAAGAGCCGGTAGAGAAAATCGTAAAACAATTTGAGCAAAATACGGGCAATAAGGTCACCGTGGAATACGGTGGCTCAGGTCAAATTTTAGCACGTTATAACCAAGTAAAAACCGGTGATTTGTTTTTATCCGGCTCCGCAGATTATGTCGAGAAATTGGCACAAGACAATCAAGTTAAAGCTGTTGAGCCATTAGTTTTACATATTCCAGTAATGGCGGTACGCAAAGATAAAAGTGCAAATATTCATTCTTTTAAAGATCTTGCCGAAAGTAACTTACGTTTGGGAATTGGTGATGCCAAGGCGATGGCGTTAGGTAAAGGGGCGGAGAAAATCTTTGAGCTATCGGGTTATCAACAGGCGTTGAATGAAAAAGTGGTCGTGAAAGCGGCTACCGTAAAACAGTTGATGATGTACCTATTGAATGGTGATGTGGATGCGGCAGTTGTCGGTCGTTCTGGTGCGTGGAAAGTACGCGATAAAGTGGAAATCTTGCCAAACCCACAAGGTACACCGCAAGAAAAAGTGACCTTAGCGTTACTTTCATCTTCGGCACATCCAACGGAAGCTAAACAGCTATTTGATTTTTTCCATACAGAAGGCGTGAAGTATTTTACCGATGAAGGCTTCTTACCGGTTAAATAAAAGCCTGAGTTTAAAGTTAGCACTGCTCCCCTTGATGTTGTTATTTTTGACGGTATTGGGAACGGTGCTTGCTTTAATTGGGCAGTTAAATTGGCATTTTTTCAAACAGGTGCTGTTTGATCATGAACTGCACTTTGCCTTAATGCTTTCTTTAGGGACTTCGCTCTTTTCGCTAGTTGTTGCATTGTTAATTGCATTACCTGCCGCTTGGGTGATGAGTCAAATTCGCCTGCCGTTACAAAAGCTCATTGATACTGTGCTGGACTTACCGATGGTTTTGCCACCCTTAGTCACGGGTTTAAGTCTACTTTTGTTGTTCGGTTCACAAGGTTGGCTGAGTTCATTGATTCCAGAGATTAGTCGTTGGATTTTTAGCCCGATTGGTATTGTGGTGGCGCAAAGTTATATTGCCACCTCAATTATGTTGCGTAATGCTCGAGGGGTTTTCAGCCATTTTGATGATGGTTATCGGCTTGCCGCCTATAACTTAGGTTTAACACCTTGGCAAAGCTTGCTTAAAGTTGAGCTCCCTATGTGTTGGAAGCCTTTGTTGTGTGGGGCCATTTTAGCCTGGGCGCGTGCGATTGGGGAGTTTGGTGCGACTTTAATGCTGGCTGGCGCCACTCGTTTTAAAACAGAAACTTTGCCGGTGGCCGTGTATCTCAATATTTCTAGCGGTGATTTTGAAATTGCGATTGGGGCAGCCTTATGGCTTTTAATGATTTCAGCCTGTTTGCTTTTTTTATTACGCGTGCTTAATCGGGAACTTTAGGATGTTACAGATTCAACATTTACAGGTTGGTATTTTAAAGGATATTAGCCTAACGGTTGCTAACGGTGAATCGGTGGCGATTGTTGGGCAGTCGGGCAGCGGAAAAACTACGCTTCTCAATGCTATTGCCGGTTATTTGGATTATCAAGGCAGTATTGCCTTTAAGCAATGTGCTTGGGATAACCTTGCCTCTTGGGAAAGACGTTGTCGCTATTTAAATCAACGTTTGTATCTTTTTCCCCATAAAACCGTAAGTGGAAACTTAAGTTTAGCGAAACCGAAAAGCACAAGACAGGAGCAACTTGATTTATTGGCACAGTTGAACATTGAAGCGTTGATCGATCGTTATCCGCATCAATTATCGGGTGGTGAGCAACAGCGTGCAGCATTGGCACGGGCGCTAATCAATCCACCGGATGTGATGCTATTAGATGAGCCATTTTCATCATTAGACTGGCAAACCCGTCAGCAGATTTGGCAGAACGTAAAAAGTTTACTTAAAGCCTTTAATCTCACCACATTATTAGTGACTCACGAACCTAAAGAAGCGGATTTTCTAGCGGATAGACAAATTCACTTGCATTTAGGGCAATTAATTTAAGGACAAACTATGATTTATTTTTCAGACAAAGAACTCGATGATTTTTTATTGGAAGATATTTATCGCGGTGATTTAACCACGCATGCGTTGGGGCTGGAGAAAGTCCCAGCTCAAATTGAATTCAAACGTAAAAATGCCGGCGTGGTGGCGGGGATTTCAGTGGCAGAACGATTACTGAAAAAATTAGGCATTACGCCTCAGGTTTATGTGAATGAAGGGGAATCGGTTGAGGCTGGGGCTTTATTGCTAAGTGCGGTCGATTCTGCGGATAAATTACAGCAGGCATGGAAAGTGGTGCAGCTTGTATTGGAATGGTCTTGTGGCGTAGCGCAATACACGGCAGAGATGATTGCTAATGCCAAAGCGATTAACCCAAATGCGGTGGTAGCGTGTACCCGTAAAAGTATCCCGAATACCCGTAAACTGGCGACCAATGCAGTGCTGGCTGCTGGCGGACATATTCATCGTCAAGGCGTGAGTGAAACCTTATTGGTTTTCACAAATCATCGTAATTTATTGGCTGAACCGAATAACTGGGCACATATCGTGGAAACCTTGAAGCGTGAAGCGCCAGAAAATAAGGTTACCCTTGAAGCAGACAATTTTGCACAATTTGAACAAATGATTAGTGCCTCTCCCGATATTATTCAGCTAGATAAATGGTCGGTTGAAGACGTGAAAGCGGCTTTAGATCTCATCAAAGCACAAGGCAGAAATATTACGCTTTCCGTCGCAGGTGGGGTGAATAAAAATAATGTGGCGGACTATGCCAAGCTAGGTATTAATTTGTTTATTACCTCTGCGCCTTATTATGCTGCACCAGAGGATATTAAGGTGGTGATTAGCAAAGCATAGTTGTTTTGTTTAGATCATCAATTGTTTTGTATATCTCGCTATATATTTTGTTGTATAATTAAGATCTGCTTTCATTTTTAAGGATGACTTATGAAATTTAACCGCTTATTTGCTGCCGTATTGTTCGGTATTTTTTCTACATCGGCTTTGGCTGATCGCGTTGTAACTGACCAACTAGATCGTCAAGTAACCATTCCCGATCATATTCAGCGTGCCGTGGTATTACAGCATCAAACCCTCAATATTGCTGTGCAATTAGATGCTACTAAACAGATTGTTGGGGTGTTATCAAATTGGAAAAAACAACTGGGACAAAATTATGTACGTTTAGCGCCGGAATTAGAAAAAATGGCCATGCCGGGTGATTTAAATTCGGTGAATATTGAAAGTTTGTTGGAATTAAAACCGGATGTGGTGTTTGTTACCAACTATGCGCCACCAGAAATGATTAAGCAAATTGCTGATACCGGTATTCCGGTGATTGCTATTTCTCTACGAACTGGCAGTGATAAAGATAAACTTAATCCAACCTTAGCTGATGAAGATAAAGCCTATAATGAAGGCTTAACTCAAGGTATTGAGTTGATTGCTCAAGTGTTTGAAAAAGAACAACAAGGCAAAGAATTAGTTAAAGCCGCATTTGCGAATCGTAAAATGTTGGCGGAACGTTTGGGAGACATTCCTGCGGAGAAACGAGTGCGCACCTATATGGCTAACCCAGATTTAAATACCTATGGTTCGGGTAAATATACTGGTTTAATGTTGGAACATGCTGGCGCGTATAATGTCGCAGCGACAACGGTGAAAGGTTTTAAACAGGTTTCCATGGAAAATGTGCTTGAGTGGAATCCAGCAGTGATTTTGGTGCAGGATCGTTATCCTAAAGTGGTGTCACAAATTAAAGAAGATGCGGCTTGGGCTAATATTGATGCAGTGAAAAATAACCAAGTGTTTTTAATGCCGGAATATGCGAAAGCTTGGGGTTATCCGATGCCGGAAGCCTTAGCATTAGGCGAAGTTTGGTTAGCAAAATCGCTATATCCGCAAAAATTCCAAGATATCGATTTAGATAAAATGGTGAACGACTACTATTTAAAATTCTATCGTCAACCGTATAACAATGGTAAATAAACATTCCAAATTGATGGGCTTATTGCTCATTGTCTTGGTCGCGAGCGCCCTGATTTCGTTAGGAATCGGGCGTTATGCTTTATCCTTAGAGCAGATTTTGCAAATTTTAACGGCAAAATTGACCGCACTTCCTATTGATCCAATCCATCAGCAGGTTATTTTCCAAGTTCGTTTACCGCGTATTTTATCCGCTCTCTGTGTGGGGGCTGGATTAGCCTTAAGCGGTGCGGCATTACAGGGCATTTTCCGTAATCCGTTGGTGGATCCACATATTATTGGCGTTACTTCTGGTTCGGCATTTGGCGGCACATTGGCCATCTTTTTTAGTGTGAGTCTGTATGGCTTATTTGCCAGTACGATTTTTTTCGGTTTAAGTACGTTAGTGCTTGTTTTTTTATTTAGCGTAAAGTTTGGTCGAAGAAGTTTACTGATGCTGATTTTAATCGGGATGATTTTAAGCGGGCTATTTTCTGCATTAGTGAGCCTGTTGCAGTACGTTTCTGATACTGAAGAAAAATTACCGAGTATCGTGTTTTGGTTGATGGGCAGCTTCGCCACGGCGAATACGGAAAAATGGCTGTTTTTCTTAGTCCCGTTTGTGTGTTGTTCGACATTGTTGCTGAAACTGAGTTGGCGTTTAAATTTGCTTTCTTTAGAGGATAAAGAAGCGAAAGCGCTAGGGGTAAAAGTCGGACGATTACGCTGGTTGGTGATTGCTCTTAGCGGAACCTTAGTGGCTTGCCAAGTGGCTATTAGTGGCAGTATCGGCTGGGTTGGTTTAATTATTCCGCATATTAGTCGCATGTTGGTTGGTGCTAATCACCAACGTTTATTGCCTTGTACGATGCTAGTGGGCGCGATTTATATGCTGTGGGTGGACAATGCTGCTCGTGCGTTGACTGACAATGAAATTCCGATCAGTATTTTAACCGCACTGATTGGCGCGCCTTTATTTGGCATCTTGGTTTATCGTTTGAAACGAAATGGAGCGATGCGTGACTGATTTGATTAAAGTAAATGATTTTGCATTTGCTTATGAAAAAAACAACCTGCTTTTTCAACATCTCAATTTTGCTTTACAGGCAGGAGAGATTCTCGCCATTTTAGGACAGAATGGCTGTGGCAAAAGTACCTTGTTAGATCTGTTACTTGGCATTCATCGCCCCTTACAAGGCAATATTCAGCTGAATGACTCGATAGGTTTTGTCCCGCAATTTTTCAGTGCACCTTTTGCCTATTCGGTATTGGATATTGTGCTAATGGGGCGTTCAAACCATATTGCCACCTTTAGTAAGCCTAAACCACAAGATATTGAAGTGGCGTTACAAGCGTTAGCTGATTTACAGTTGCAGCATTTAGCCGAGCAAGATTTTGCTTCACTTTCAGGAGGACAACGCCAGTTGATCTTGATTGCGCGCGCCATTGCGTCTGAATGTCGTTTAATGCTGTTAGATGAACCCACTTCCGCGCTTGATTTAGCCAATCAGGATGCGGTGCTATCACTTTTAAGACAATTAGCAAAAAAGCACGGCTTGGGAATTATTTTCACCACGCATCAACCTAACCATGCACAAGCAATTGCGGATAAAACACTTTTGATCAATCGAAATTTTATTCGCTTTGGACAAACGGATGAGATATTAACTTCTGAAAATCTGACCGCACTTTTTCATTTACCGATGATCGTTGAACAATCGCAATATCAACAGCAACCGTTTAGCCATTTTGTGCCGGTTTATGAGGTGTTGTTAGAAGGAAAGAGAGATGAATAAACTGACAATTTATAGTGCTGGAAGCTTTCGATATGCCTTATTGGAGCTGACTCGTGCATTCAAGCAATGTCATGAAGTGGAAATTGAATGCATATTGGGTCCTGCTGGTTTGTTGAAAACGCGCATAATACAAGGAGCGTTAGCTGATCTTTTTATTAGTGCGAATTCAGAAAATGTATCGGCACTAGGGCGTCGAGTTTTTCAGCAGCAGGTGTTAACTTATAATCAACTTATGCTGACAACAAAGAATAAGCCAGAATTTCAGCGAGATACCCTTGAGCTACTTTTTGATGATCAATATCGATTAGCCACGTCAACGCCAATTTGTGATCCTTGTGGTGATTATACTTGGCAGCTTTTTGATCTCATTGAAAAAGATTACCCTGAACAAGGTAAAAGGTTAAAATCGAAAGCATTGAAATTGGTCGGCGGAACAGAAAATCAAGTTGTTATACCACCAGGTGAAATAGCTTCATATTATCTCTTGAAAAACGATTATGCGGATATGATGTTGGGTTATGCGCATTATCAGACAAGATTAGAAAATTTGAGGATGCTTTGTCATGCATTGCCATCGGAATATGATATTCGCGCAGAGTATGTCCTTGCTATGCTGAATGATGCCGCATTGACGCAGCGATTTTATCAATTTTTATTGAGCGAGCATGCGCAAGACATTATTCGTAAGAATGGATTTAAAAATGATTAAATATTTAAGAGGAACAGCGTAATAATTCCTTGCTTTTATTGGCTTCAATCGTTAAAATTCAGGCTCCTTGTCATCGCTGAGTTAGAGATCGGCGAATGATGTATTAATAACACTACCTTTTAGGAGTAAAAAATGTCTCTAAGTACTGAAAAAAAAGCAGCAATCGTTGCTGAATTTGGTCGCGATGCGAAAGATACTGGTTCTTCTGAAGTTCAAATCGCATTATTAACTGCACAAATCAACCACTTACAAGCTCACTTTGCTGAGCACAAAAAAGACCACCATGGTCGTCGTGGTTTATTACGTATGGTTTCTCGTCGTCGTAAACTTTTAGACTACTTAAAACGTACTGATCTTGCTTTATACCAAAGCACTATCGCTCGTTTAGGTTTACGTCGCTAATTTTTATTACGATAGTAAAAATAAAAGCCTTCGGATTACCGAGGGCTTTTTTATTTTCTGCATATTAGAAAAATAAAAAACGGTCAAAAATTTGACCGCTCTTTTTTAGTTATTAGTTCGCAATGCCTTTATGGCGGAGCAATGCGTCTAATTGAGGTTCGCGTCCACGGAAGCGTTTGAATAATACCATTGGTTCTTCAGAGCCACCGCGAGTGAGAATTTCATCTAAGAAGGATTTACCCGTAACTGGATTGAAAATTCCTTCTTCTTCAAAGCGAGAGAAGGCATCTGCAGATAATACTTCAGCCCATAAATAGCTGTAATAACCTGCCGCATAACCGCCTGCAAAGATATGGCTAAAGCTATGCGGCGCTCTTGCCCATTCAACACCTTTAATCACGGCAACTTTATCTTTCACTGCTTTTAAGGTATCAAGCACTTGGTTAGCTTTACCCGCTTCAAAAGTATGATGAAGGGTAAAATCAAACAAGCCAAATTCAAGTTGACGTAACACAAACATGGCTGCTTGGTAGTTTTTCGCTTTGAGAAGTTGATTTAATTTTTCTTCTGGTAATGGTTCGTGCGTTTCAAAGTGACCAGAAATAAAATCAAGGGCTTCTTTTTCCCAACACCAGTTTTCCATAAATTGACTTGGAAGTTCTACCGCATCCCAAGGTACACCATTGATACCCGCGACATCAGGTACATCAACTTTGGTGAGCATGTGATGAATACCATGACCAAACTCATGGAAGAGAGTGGTGACTTCATCATGGGTGAATAACGCAGGTTTATCACCAATAGGGGCGTTGAAGTTACACGTTAAATAGGCAACAGGTTTTTGAATTGAACCGTCAGCATTACGTTTTCTGCCAATGCAATCATCCATCCAGGCACCACCACGTTTATTTTCTCGTGCATAAAGATCGAGATAGAAACTGCCACGTACTTCATCGGTTTCATCAATTAAATCAAAGAAACGTACATCTTTATGCCACGTATCGACGCCAAAACGTTCAACTGCACGAATATTAAAAATGCGTTTAATTAATTCAAATAAGCCCGAAATAACGCGATCTTCAGGGAAATAAGGACGAAGTTCTTCATCATTGATCGCATATAAATGTTGTTTTTGTTTTTCGGAATAGAAACTGATATCCCAAGGCGCAAGTTCAGTGACGCCAAATTCTTTTTCACAATAAGCTTTGAGTTCAGCTAATTCTTTCTCACCTTGTGCTTTTGAACGATACGCAAGGTTATTTAAGAAATCTAACACTTGTTGTGGATTTTCAGCCATTTTAGTGGCAAGTGAACGTTCAGTGTACGTATTGAAACCTAGCAATTTAGCTAATTCCACGCGTAACGTCATGATTTCTTCAATAATCGCGGTGTTATCCCATTTGCCTGCATTTGGACCTTGATCAGAAGCGCGAGTCGCATAAGCACGATACATTTCTTCGCGTAATGCCGCATTTTCACAATAGGTCATGATAGGCAAATAACTTGGGATTTCTAGCGTAAAGCGATAGCCTTTTAAGCCTTTGCTTTCAGCAGATTGTTTTGCTGCAAGTAATGCAGATTCAGGAAGACCTGCTAATTCACTTTCATCTTCAATGACTTTTTCCCAACCCATGGTGGCATCGAGTACATTATTGCTAAATTGTGCGCTTAATTCTGATAAGCGAGCAACAATCTCACCATAACGTTTTTGTTTTTCTTCAGATAAACCGATACCTGAAAGCTCAAAATCACGTAGTGCATTTTCAATGGCTTTCTTTTGCGCCACTGAATAAGTGGCAAATTCAGGACTATTTTTTAAGGCTAAATAAGCATTGTATAAGCCTTTGTGTTGGCCTACCCAAGTGCTGTATTCAGAGAGTAGTGGTAAGCAGGCTTGATACGCATCACGTAATTTAGGACTGTTTTTAACTGAATTTAAATGGGAGATGGGTGACCAAGCACGGCTTAGGTGTTCGCCTGCTTCAGAAAGCGGTTCAATAAAATTTTCCCAAGTAAAGTGCGGTTGTTTTAAAACTTGTTCAATGACTTGACGATTTTCTTCGATAAGTTCTTGGATTGCCGGTTGAATATGTTCTGGTTTGATTTGAGAAAACGGAGGTAAGCCTTCAATATGAAGTAATGGATTAGACATAAATATTCCTTTTGCTAACTGTTTCTTTAGTAAATTGCGACAAATTCTATAATATCAAGGTTGAAAAATCTAAAAAATCAGTAATAATTGCGTATCACTTTTATTTAGGGTTTATGATGAACGGCGCTTCCTTTTTTTCTATTATCATTTTTTCTGGCATCATTGCTCTTACGATTGTTATAGGTGTTGTTTCACTTAAGTTTTTCCCAAAAACTTCTTTAACCAAGGCTATGTATGTTGTTCTTGGATGCATTTCTTTAATATTAGGCGTTATTGGTATTTTTTTACCTATTCTTCCGACAACACCTTTTTTACTGCTTACACTTTATTCTTTTGCGAAAGGTTCTTCTCGTTTAGAACAATGGTTTTTAGGGACGAAGCTTTATCAAAAGCACCTAAAATCCTTTAATGAACGTCGTGCATTGACGAAAAAAGCAAAAATTTCTATTCTAACCTTTTCAACCACAATGCTTTTAATTGGCTTTTATTTTACCCCAAGTGTTGTGGGGCGAACGATCATTGCCATTTTAATTGCAGTAAAATACTGGTTCTTTTTCTTTTGGATTAAAACAGAAGACGTTGAAAATGGATAATTCTTTCTTTACTTGGCTTAAAAGTGCGGTCATTTTGGGTGTTGTTTTTGGATTGAGTGGTTGTGATAAATTAAACAGTCCTAAATCTACAAACACAGCAGCAGAAGAGCAACCAACACAAAGTCAGCCTATCGAACAAGAAAATACATCAAAACCGAGTAGGACTTTACTGACTCGGGCGTTTACTCATTCTCCTTCTTTTGAGCCTTGGTTTGTGCGTTATCCTGAACAAGAAAACTTATTGCGCGATTTATATGAAGGATTAACGGCTTATGATCAGGAAGGACGAATCGTGCCAGGTATCGCAGAAAGTTGGCAAACAAAAGACAACAAAACCTGGATCTTTACCTTACGTGAAGGGCTTCGTTGGTCAAACGGTGAACCTTTAGTCGCTCAAGATGTGATGCTTTCTTGGCAAGCTCTGTCTCAATCCAATAGTCCATTAAGAGCTTATTTGGCTTATCTTAATCTAAAAAATGCGAAAGGCGTTTTAGAAAAAAATAAACCTTTTAAGAGTTTAGGCATTTATGCGGAAAATGACCGCACTTTACGCATTGAGCTTGATAAACCAACACCGTATTTGCCGGAAATGTTAGCGCATATTAGCCTTGTGCCACAATATAGCGATCCTGATTCCCCTGTGACTAATGGGGCTTATATGATCGAAAGTGAAAGTGTGAGAAGCATACACTTAGCGAAAAACCCCTATTATTGGCAGAAAAATAATGTCGCTTTTGAGCGTGTAGAATATTTGCCTTTTATCGCCACTAAATTATCTGACTTTGATGTGGTGGTTGATGTACCAGAAGTGAACGCGGACCTTCAACATTTTCCACAGCTTTGCAGTTATTTTTATGAGTTTAATCACAAAGATCCTAAAGTTGCTAAGGCAGATGTGCGTAAGGCGATCGCTTCGTTGGTTTCGGTTACAAATATTGTGAATAATGAGATTCCAGCGGCAATTCCAAGTTCTTATTTTTTACCGAAAGCTATGCTAAATGGACAAGATTCAAGATGGGAACCCGTTGTTGCCGAGCAGTTATTGGCTCAAAATAAAATTGATGAAAAACATCCGCTACATTTAAATGTGCTCTATGATGATGCACCCTTGCATGTGAATATCGCGCAACGTGTAGTAGGGCAATTAACGCAGTCCGATATGTTGCGCGTGGATGCCCAACCCGTCAATTGGCAAACATTACAGACTAAACGTCAAAAAGGGGATTTCCAAGTCATTCGTTCTGGCTGGTGTGCGGACTTTAATCATCCGATGGCATTTTTAGGCTTATTCTATTCTAAAAGCCTCGATAATAAAAATGGCTATGCCAATGCAGAATACGATCAACTTTTTGAGCAAGCACTGAAAAGCTTGAATGAAAAAGAGCGGTCAGAAATTTACTTAAAATTAAGTGAGAAGATCCAACAGAAAAACCTTGCTTTACCGCTTTTCCAATACACTACACCGGTTTATATTTCTCCAACTATTATGGGGGCGAAGAAAAATCCAGTAGGGGTTATTTATAGCAAAGATCTATGGCGAAAAGTGGAAAGCTAAAGCTGATTAAGAAAGTTGTTTATCATGCGATGAACAACTTTTTTATTAAATTTTATTAAAAGTGTAAAGTAACACTATTTACTTTTTATTTTTATCCGCTACAATACACAACAAATCAACTTAGAGGGAAATCCTGATGTTAAAAATGAATGATTTAGTTAAGCTTAGTCAGACACCAAAATCCACGGTGCTGTACTATGTGAAAGAAGGTTTGTTGCCTGAGCCGGTGAAAGATAAACCGAATTTTCATCTCTATGGTGAACATTGTGTGAAATTACTCAGCTTTATTAAATATCTACAAAGCAATTTCAATGCGACGATTTCACAAATTAAAGCACTTTTTGCACATCCTCATTTTGATTGGAATAATCCTTATGAAAGTCTTATTGGATTATTAGACATCATCATGGGTGCTGAAAATGAAGTATTTTCAGTGGAGCAACTCTCTGCAGAATTTCATCTTTCTACTCAGCAAATCGAAGAGATGGTAGCGGAAGGATTATTGAATCCTCGTGAAGGCATTTTTACAGCAAAAGAACGTGATATTTTGGCGATCTTAGCGCGTTGTGATGCAGCCGAAATGGATGTAGTGAAAGCTTATTTAGCTGCAGCAAAAATGTTAGTGGAAAAAGAGGTGAATGTGACTTTAGCGGCATTAGCCAATAGTGAACAAAAAGATGAAAAATTAAAACACTTATTTGATTTATTGTTGGTGTTAAAACCTTATCTCTTGAATATGAAAACCTTTAATCTTTACCAAGCGGAGAGTGCGAAATGAAACTCTTAAAATATGCTGGCTTTGTGCCTTATTTAGCCATTGCCTTTATTAATGCCAGTGTGGATTTGGCACATAAAATTACTATTCAAAATGTTTTACTGAAAAGCTTTTCAGGGGAGAGCTTGGTCGTTTTAACGGCGTTAATTAATGCCATGATTTTATTACCGTTTATTTTCTTGTTTTCCCCTTCGGCATTTATCAACGATAAATTTTCTCGCACCAATGTGATCCGTTACAGCAGTTTAGCGGCGGTGGCGATTAGCGCGGGGATTTTATTGAGTTATATGACGGGCATGTTTGCGCTTTCCTTTGTACTCACATTGATTTTGGCAGCGCAAAGTGCGGTCTATTCTCCGGCCAAATATAGCATTATTAAATCGATTGTGGGTACTGAAAATATCGGTATGGCAAATGGTGTCATTCAAGCACTCACCATTGTGGCCATTCTATTTAGTTCTTTTGCCTTTTCTTTCTTCTTTGAAGCGCATTATGTGGCATCAGATGATCCGAATGAAGTATTACAAAGTGTTTGGGTGATAGGTGTTGCGTTAGTATTGCTGAGTGCATTAGAAGCCTATTTTGCTTTTAAAATCCCATTCTTTAAGCAAGAAGCTGAGAATACAGATGGTCAGTTTGATATGAGAAAATACCTTTCTTTAGGGTATTTAAAAGATAACGTTCGCACATTAAAAGCAGATCAAAATATTTGGTTGAGTGTTATTGGATTAAGCCTGTTTTGGGGCGTGTCACAAATTATTGTGGCGGCATTCCCTGCGCATTATAAAGCGATGTTCAATGAAGACAATGCTGTTGTCATTCAAGCGATTCTCGCGGTGAGTGGCATAGGGCTTGCGCTTGGTTCATATCTTGCTGGTCGTGCTTCTCGTTTGCATATTGAGTTAGGTATTGTTCCGCTTGGTGCGTTGGGTATTTGTGTGTCGTTATTCTTCTTAACTCTAGCTCAAAGTGGGGTGGTATTAGCACTTTGTTCTTTTGTCTTTGGTTTTTCTGGCGGTTTATTGATCGTGCCATTGAATGCGACGATTCAGTATTTTGCACCTGAGAAAATCAGCGGCAAAATTATGGCGGGTAACAACTTTGTGCAAAATGTGTTCATGGTGGTCTTTTTGCTATTAAGCATTGTTTTTGTACAACTTAATGTTTCGACTCAAGGTTTATTCTTAGTGACTTCTGCTGCATGTTTTGCTGCAAGTTTATATACCATGTCGAAAGTACCCCATTTATTTACACGTTTATTCTTACTCTTTGCGTTAAAAGCGAATTACCGTTTTCATGTGGATGGCTTAAAAAATCTTCCACAAAGTGGTGGTGTGTTGTTATTAGGTAACCATATTAGCTGGATTGACTGGTTAGTGTTACAAGCGGCTAGCCCGCGTGCGATTAAATTTGTGATGTATCGTCCAATTTATAACAAATGGTATCTCACTTGGTTCTTCCGTATTTTCAAAGTGATCCCAATTGGTGGAGGCTCAAGCCGTGAATCTATTGAAACTATTCGTGAATATTTAGCACGTGGTGAAGTGGTAGCTTTATTCCCAGAAGGTCATATCAGCTATAACGGCCAAATCAATGAGTTCCAAAAAGGCTTTGAGCACGTATTAAGAGATTTAGAGAATGTGACGACGGTTCCTTTCTATTTACGTGGATTATGGGGTAGCAGCTTCTCTCGTGCCGATTCTTTCTATAAGAATTTAACTAAACGCCAAGGTAAACGTGAAATTTTAGTGGCATTTGGTAAACCAATTCATGGCTTTATTGATGCGACAGCGATGAAGCAAAAAGTACTCGAACTTTCTTTCTCCGTATGGGAAAAAGTCATGAGTAAACGTAAACCACTTATGCACCATTGGTTGAATTCGGCAAAATCGAATTTATTCAAAGAAGCCGCGGTGGATGCGCAAGGCACTAAACTGAATAACCTGAAATTTATTGCTGCAGTATTGATGTTTGTGAAAACCTTGAAAGCCGCTTTAGGGAATGAAAAAAATGTTGGCGTGTTATTACCAAGTTCATCAATCGGGGCAATTATCAATATGACCTTAATGGTGATGGGCAAAGTACCGGTAAATTTAAACTACACGCTAAGCCCAGAAGTAATGGAAAAAGCGTTGAAAAAAGCCAACATTTCGCAAGTCATTACCTCTGAAAAATTCTTGGATAAATTGAACGCAAAAGGTTTTGACTTTAGCCAAGTGGTGGCTGATAAAGCCCTCTTTATGGAAAATTTAGGGAAATCGATCACTAAAGCGAATAAAGTGCGGTCATTTTTAACGGCGTTTTTAGCGCCACAATGGTGGATTAAATTACGTTACTTTGCAGACGTAAGCTTGGACGATAATGCAACCATCTTATTCAGTAGTGGCAGTGAAGGGGATCCAAAAGGTATTGAATTAAGCCATAAAAATTTACTGACTAACATTAAACAGATCGGTGAATTATTAAACTTCCATAAAGATGATGTGATTTTGAATTCCTTACCAATTTTCCACTCATTTGGCTTAACAGTGACAACTTTATTGCCATTGTGTGAAGGCATTAAAATGGTGAGTGTGGCGGATCCGACTGATGGGGCGACAGTAGGAAAAATGTGTGCTCGACATCGGGTGAGTATTTTATTTGGGACTTCAACTTTCTTTAGATTGTATGTACGCAATAAGAAATTCCATCCGTTAATGCTACAAAACGTGCGTATGGTTATTGCGGGTGCCGAAAAATTGAAAGCAGATGTAAAAGAAGCCTTTAAACTTAAATTTGGCTTAGAAATTTACGAAGGTTATGGCGCGACTGAAACAGCACCGGTAGCCAGTGTTAATATGCCTAATTTACTTGATCCGGAAACCTTACAGGAATTTACCTTCAATCAAGCTGGTACGGTAGGTATGCCATTACCAGGTACCATTATCAAAATTGTGGATCCAGAAAGCTTGCAGGAATTACCAGTCGGCGAAGACGGTTTGATCTTGATTGGTGGTGGACAAGTCATGAAAGGTTATTTGAATGCACCAGAAAAAACAGCAGAAGTGATTGTTGAAATTGACGGTGTACGTTATTACAAAACCGGCGATAAAGGCCATATCGATCATAACGGCTTCATTACTATTGTGGATCGTTATTCTCGATTTGCTAAAGTCGGCGGCGAAATGATCAGCCTCGGCAGCGTGGAAGAGAAACTTTCACAAGTATTTGATGAAGAAACTCAATTTGTTGCCGTTGCCTTGAGCGATGATAAAAAAGGCGAGAGCATTGTACTTTTAATCAAATCTGCACTTTCTTTAGATGAGATCAATGAACGCATTAAAGGATTAAATGTACCGCCGATTATGCTACCAAGCCAAGTCTTCTTAGTGGATGAAATTCCGATGCTTGGAAGTGGTAAAGTAGATTTCAAAGGTGCGAAGAACCTGGCGATGAGTCTGGTTAAGTAAAGAACATCGTAATAAATAAAAGAGCGGTCAATTTGACCGCTCTTTTTGTTATTTAATGAACCTCATTTAGGTGTTTTTCAGCTTCCGTAACCTTACATCAACGTACCGACATATTTTAACATGACCCCTGCAGCAATAGCTGAGCCAATTACCCCAGCAACGTTTGGTCCCATTGCGTGCATGAGTAGGAAGTTTTGGTTATCTGCTTCCAATCCGATTTTATTGGAAACGCGAGCTGCCATAGGAACGGCAGATACGCCAGCAGAACCGATGAGCGGATTAATTTTATTTTTGCTGAATTTGTTCATCAATTTTGCCATTAATACGCCACTACCTGTACCGATTCCGAAAGCAATTACACCAAGAATTAAAATGCCTAATGTTTGCGGTTGTAGGAATTTATCGGCAATCAGTTTAGAACCCACAGATAAGCCAAGCACAATAGTCACAATGTTAATCAAGGCATTTTGTGTGGTATCGCTTAAACGTTCTACTACGCCGCTGACGCGCATGAGATTACCGAAACAGAACATCCCGAGTAATGGGGCAGCATCCGGTAAGAGTAAACCAACGAGCAACAGCAAAATAACCGGGAATAACACTTTTTCACGATTACTCACATGGCGCATTTGCGTCATGCGAATTTTGCGTTCTTCTTCTGTAGTTAAGGCTTTCATAATCGGCGGTTGGATCAACGGCACTAATGCCATGTAGGAATAGGCAGCCACCGCAATCGCGCCAAGCAATTCAGGCGCCAGTTTGCTCGTGAGATAAATCGCAGTTGGACCATCCGCACCACCGATAATACCGATAGACGCAGCTTGAGGTAGCGTAAATTCGATAATGCCAAAATAATTTAAGGCTAACGCACCGAGCACGGTAGCAAAAATACCGAATTGTGCAGCCGCACCAAGTAGCAATGTTTTTGGATTGGCTAATAACGGGCCAAAATCTGTCATTGCACCTACGCCCATAAAAATGACCAATGGTGCAATGCCGTATCCAATCGCAACTTTATAGAACAAAGCCAAAATACCGGCGCTATAACCCATATCCACAGATAAAGCTTCTAATTGATTTATCATGGATATTGGCGCGGAAGTCATCGCTGTTTTAATCGCAGCAAGATCAGGTGAAACACCTAGCTGCGCAGCGATTACCGCAATTTGCTCTGGTGAGCCAAGATGAAGCAAATTTTCTAATGCTGTCATAGCTAGACCCGCTTCAGGGATATTTGACAACAATCCGCCGAAACCAATTGGTAGCAACAGCAAAGGTTCAAATTTGCGCGAAATGGCAAGCCACAGCAACAGCAAGCTCACAGCGATCATTACTGCTTGCCCCCATTGCAGATGGAATATGCCCATCCCTTTAATTAACGCAATAATACTCTCCATAGACCATTCCTTATGCTAAGGTCATCACGGTGTCACCCACCGCGACAGCATCACCAGCTTTAACGCAAATGCCGCGTACGGTACCAGCTTGTGCAGCTTTCACTTCGGTTTCCATTTTCATGGCTTCGAGAATGAATAATACATCGCCAGCTGCTACGGTTTGGCCTTCTGTTGCAACAACTTTCCAAATATTACCCGCCATCGGCGCCGTTACTGGTGTGCCACCAGTTGCTGGAGCTGGAGTCGCTTGCGGCGCAGCTTGCGGAGCAGTAGTCGAGACATGAGAAATATCGCCGCCTTCGCTTACTTTCACTACAAAAGCTTTACCTTCCAATTCCACGGTATAAACAGCGGAGCCAGAAGCAGTTGGTGTCGCTTTAGAAACAGGTTTATTTTCCACCGCACTTTCATTGCCAGTTGGAGCAGGTTCAAAGGCGGCTGGATTGTTGCGGTTTTCTAAGAATTTCCATGCAATTTGAGGGAAGAGCGCCACGATTAAAGCATCATCTACGGCGTTGTCTGCCAATTTGACGCCTTTCGCTTTAGCTTGTTCAGCCACTTCAGCTTCAATTTTCGCCATTTCAGGCGCAATGTGATCGGCAGGACGGTCAGTTACTGGCTCAGCCCCTTCTAATACGCGAGCTTGCAACGCACTATCTACTGGTGCAGGTGTTTTACCGTATTCACCTTTTAAAATACCAGCCGTTTCTTTGGCTATAGTTTTGTAGCGTTCGCCTGTAAGTACGTTAATAACCGATTGTGTACCAACAATTTGAGAGGTTGGGGTAACAAGAGGAATATACCCCAAATCTTTACGTACACGTGGGATTTCTTCTAACACTAAATCTAATTTATCGGACGCATTTTGTTGTTTTAATTGGTTTTCTAAGTTAGTGAGCATGCCGCCTGGAACTTGTGCTACTAAGATACGGCTATCTACACCACGTAATTGACCCTCAAATTTCGCGTATTTTTTACGTACATTACGGAAATAAGCTGAAATTTTTTCCAAACGAGGAATATCTAAACCCGTGTCATATTCAGTGCCTTGTAAGGTGGCGACCATGGATTCTGTTGCTGGGTGACCATAAGTACCTGACATAGAAGAAATTGCCGTATCAATACCATCTACACCAGCTTCAACCGCTTTTAATAACGCCATTTCTGCCATACCAGTGGTGGAGTGGCAGTGTAAATGCAATTCTATGTCAAAACGTTTTTTGATTTCGCGTACTAAGTCTGCCGCCGCCATTGGATTTAAAATACCAGACATGTCTTTGATGACCAAGCTGTCGATACCAATTTCAAGTAATTGTTCTGTGGTGTCGAGCCAGGTTTGCATGGTATGAACTGGGCTGGTTGTGTAACTTAATGTCCCTTGAGCATGACCACCAAATTTACGTACTGCCTGCAACGCTGCTTTCATGTTACGCGGATCATTGAGCGCATCGAATACGCGGAAAACATCCATACCATTCGCTACACAACGTTCTACGAAACGTTCTACCACGTCATCAGCATAGTGACGATAGCCTAATAGGTTCTGACCACGTAATAACATTTGTAATGGGGTTTTTGGACAGGCTTTTTTCAATTCACGCAAACGAACCCAGGGATCTTCACCTAAAAAGCGAATACAGCTATCAAATGTAGCACCGCCCCAAGCTTCCAATGACCAATAGCCGATATCATCTAATTCATGAGCAATTGGTAACATATCATCAAGACGTAAGCGAGTTGCGAAAAGTGATTGGTGGGCATCACGAAGCACCAGTTCTGTCATTTTTATTTTTTTAGCCATGGTAAAATCCTTATGTTATTTGAACTGTTTGGTACGGCGATGGTGTGCGATAGCCGCTGCAATCATAGGACGTAAACGCTCAAAATCGTCAGTAGGTGCCGCAGAATGTGCGGTTGAATTTTGGGGAGTTTTAGGCTCGGGTTGTGGTTCAGGAAAGAATCGATTGATAAGTTTAGATATCACTCCAATTGCCCAAATTAAAATGAGCAAAAAGACCAACACAAAACCCATCCCTGAAAACATCAGGTTAATTCCTTCGACTATAAGTGCTGAGGGAGTCATCATTTTTCTTCCTTATTTGCTTGAAAAAATGGACAATTTTATTCTAATCGATCTGTTTAAATAAAACTGTGATGAAGATCATAATTTGAAATATAGGCACACAATAAAAGGGGAAATGTGCGGTTGATTTTGAAGTATTTTGGCGTGAGTTAAATATTATTAATGAGGTATTTCTACTGAAACATACGTTATACAAAGCGTGTAAAAATTAAAAGGACTAAGTCCTATAGTGACAGAACTTAGTCCTTGAATTAAATCAATCTTGATTTGTTGATAGAAAGGAAAATTATTCTACTTTTACAATCCAGCCTTCAGGTGCTTTCACATCACCGAATTGGATGCCGGTTAGCTCGTTGTAAAGTTTACGTGTAACAGGGCCTACTTCAGTTTCTGAATAGAACACGTGGAATTTACCTTTGTGTTGAATACCACCTACTGGCGTAATCACTGCAGCAGTACCGCAAGCACCCGCTTCGGCGAATTGATCAAGTTGATCAATATAGACATCGCCTTCAATGGCCTCCATACCTAAACGTTCTTTTGCAATGTGAAGTAATGAGTATTTCGTGATACTTGGTAAAATGGATTCAGATGCTGGCGTGATAAATTTATTATCTTTGGTAATACCAAAGAAGTTTGCCGCACCCACTTCTTCAATCTTAGTGTGAGTTTTTGGATCAAGATAGATCGCATCAGCAAATTTACGTTCAGGTGTGCCAGCTTCAGCTGCTAATTCATGAGGAAGTAAGCTTGCAGCATAGTTACCACCCACTTTTACACCACCGGTCCCCATCGGAGCAGCACGGTCGTAATCAGTTGTAATGAAGTTAGATGGCGCTAAACCACCTTTGAAGTATGCGCCGACAGGGCAGCAGAATACAGAGAAAATAAATTCAGGAGCAGTTTTCACACCGATATTCGCACCCGTACCAAAGAGGAATGGACGTAAATATAATGTCGCACCAGAACCATAAGGACCTAACCATTCTTGGTTTGCTTTCACAACTTCTTTACAAGCGCGGATAAATAATTCGGTTGGCACTTGTGGCATTAATAAACGATCAGAGGTGTGTTGCATGCGTTTTGCATTTTGATCAGGACGGAATAAGTTGATTGAACCATCTTTACAACGATAGGCTTTTAAGCCTTCAAAGCATTGTTGACCGTAGTGAATTGCAGTTGAACCTTCGTGGATATGTAGCATATTATCAGTGGTAAGTTTCCCTTCATCCCATTTACCATCTTTCCAATGTGCGATGAAACGATAATCTGTTTTGATATAACTAAATCCAAGATTGTTCCAGTCTAAGTCTTTCATTTTGCTTCCTTAATTTGTATAAATCATTTTATGAATGGAAATGCAGTTAATCTACACCATAACGGCTACTATGAAAACCTTTAAACACAAAAATATTGTGATTTCTCAAAATTTTTATTGGATTTTTAAATTTGTGAAGTTGGTCAGGAAATAAAATTTTGCTTATGTTAGAATGCGGGAATAAAAAAACGCCGCTCGAAATGAGCAGCGCTTAACCAGAATGGTTTAATATATACAGGAAGTAAATGAGTAACTTAATTGTTACTCCAGTTCGGAGAACCGAACTATATGCAAAC